>NZ_FNAF01000009.1:27729-73766 GCF_900101835.1 Peptococcus niger | reverse complement strand
AGCACTTGTAAGGTATGCGGTATTAGCAATGATTTCTCACTGTTATTCCCCACTGCTGGGCAGGTCACTCACGCGTTACTCACCCATCCGCCACTAACTCGGGAAAGGTCACTCCGAAGAGATCTCTTTCCTCCGTCCGTTCGACTTGCATGTGTTAGGCATGCCGCCAGCGTTTGTCCTGAGCCAGGATCAAACTCTCCGTGTTATACGTAAGAGCTCTAGCTCATGTTCACTTAATTCGTACGCTTGTCTGGCTGTTTAATTGTCAAAGAGCTGCCGTCTTCCTCAGAAAACGACTCATTTAGTCTAGCACACCATATTCATCCTGTCAAGCGATAACTTGCATTTTTTTACAAGTCACATCGGCTGAGCAAGATCTTGATGATGTGCTCCCTATTATAGGCGATGAAATTTGTAAATGCAAGCATGGATTGCAAGGCCAAGAAAAATAGAGCATGGTTAAGCCCTAAGGTGGTTTAACCATGCTCTGTATTTGATAGGTGTGCTATGCAGCCGAATCGGCCTGGGTGTCGGTGTAGCGATTGCGCTGGTCAACGGTGATGTGTCCATCTTTTGTTTGCAAGGTCAAGATCGTCCGCGGGTTATCTCCCACGGCGCCCTGCCAGACCCGCTTATTTTTAAGGATAACATCCGGTTTTTTCCAGAATCGCTTGTGATAATTCACTTGAACGTCTCCATCGCCGCTTGCCTTGGCGCTAATCAATAGGGACCATGGAAGGCGCTTGGTCACGGCCGTAATGTGCCCCTCGTCTGTTTTGATTTTGCTATTGCCTTTAAAATTCGGGGTGTATAAAAAGATAGACCCCTCTTTACTCTCTACGTCCAGTTGACGCATGACATTGTTGCGCAAAATCATCTCACCACTGACGCCGTCTAGCTGAAAGTCGCTTACCCGATTGTCTTCCATACGGACATTTCCCTTTTTATAGGAAATCTCTGTACAATCGGCGTTGATGTGCTTGAGGATAAGACGGCCATTGCCTTTCTTCAGGCTGAGCCCATCTGTCCGCAGGTGGTCAATATTAACATTGCCTTGGTCTCCGGTGATGCGCACATTCCGCAAATCCGTTTCAGGCAACAAAACGCGCATGGTGAGGCGGCCTTCATTGGCCCGACGATGGGTTGGCTTATATTGGATGTGTACGCGGTCTTGGTTAAGATCGGCAACGACTTTTTGATTCGTATAATTTTTGCCGTAAAGGTAAGCGGTGGGCTTCTTAACGGCGGCTGTCATGCCGACTTCCAGGTTAACATCCGGTGCATCAATGGTCAGGCGCTCAAATGACCGGGGCGATGCCGGTATTTCCAGGGTATATGGGGCTTTAACTTTTTCAAAAGCGCCGGCCGGTTTATTAAAGGTCAAGTTTAAAACGACAAAGGCGATCAATGCCAATACGGCGAGGACAAGAAAACCGATCCACAGGAACCGTGTTTTATGGAATAGTATTCTGATTCTAGCGTCCAAAGCACAACCTCCTATCATCGCAAACTTTAATTTCTCTCTAGTGTCTATTCTACACGCCAGCTTCATGGACTGCAAGCATTTACACAAAAATCAGCCTTCTTCTTCCGGCGCCTCATAGAGCGGCAAGCGAACGGTGAACGTGGTGCCCTCTCCCGGTTTGCTAGCCACTTGTATGATGCCATCATGCGCATCGACCAGACCCTTGGTGATGGCCATGCCCAAACCGCTGCCACCTGTATCGCGTGCCCGGGAGGCATCAGATCGGTAGAAACGGTCAAAGACGTGCGCCATATCCTGGGGATTCATGCCGACCCCCGTATCCTGAACAGTGAAAATGAAGTACTGGTCATCGGCACTGGCAGTCAAGGTGACCTGACCGCCGTCATCGCTGTAGCGCATGGCATTGCTGACCAAGTTTAAAACAATCTGCTTCAGCCGCTCCGAGTCGGCATAGCAATAGGGCAAGTCATCCGGGATATGAATGGCAACCCGGATATTCCGCGAGGCGGCATCCGCCTCCATGAGCACAAAAAATTCGGAGAAAAAACTTTTAAAATCAATCAAGGTCTTGGACAGCTCCAAATGCCCGGCATCCAATCGTGAAATGCTTTGTAATTCTTTGACCAGATTGCTCATGCGCAGCACTTCATCATATAGGGCGGATATTTCCTCCGGCGGTAGGGCCTCGCTGCGCAACAATTTATTTTCCAGGGTAGCCCCGATGGCGGCCAAAGGCGTCCGTAATTCGTGGCTGATATCACCGAACAGCCGAGTGCGTGCCTCGCTGTTTTTTTCAATTTCCAGTCCCATTTGGTTGAAGGCGCCGGCCAATTCACCAATTTCATCGTCAGAATAAACGGCAACCGGGACAAAGTGGTCGTTGGTGCCCATATCGCGCACATTCTTAATGAGGTCGCGCAAGGGCCGCACCATATTTTGAGATAAAATAAGGGCAATCAAGGCGGCTATTAAGTTGGTTGCTAAAATCCCCTTAATCACCGACCGGCTAACATTGCGAATGAAGCTTTCTTCCAGCACCCAAAATTTATGGTCAAAATAATCCATCGGCAGCAAGTAGCCGATGACCTTATCATTCTTTTCCAGGGGAAAGCCGTGGTTCAGCAAAGAGGCGTTAACGGTCAGCCCGATAAAGTTGCGCTGTGGGTGCACCAAGATGCGCCCGTCTTTTGAAACTAAGACGATGGGGCGTTGGTAGGCTTGCCCCAGGTAAATCGTCAAATCGGTTTCTTCGCTCACATTCAGCTGTTCAACGCCTTTCCAGCTGTTGTTGTGGCTGGTGTAATAATCCAAATAGATGTCACACCATTCGTTGATTTCCGATTGGCGCGTTTCAAACAAATATTGGTCAAAAGACCGGGTGGTGCTGTCAATGGTCAGTCCGCCAATGAGCAGCCCGCCGATGGTAACCACCGAGAGAAGGACCAGGCTAATCTTCTTTGACAGGCTCATACTTATCCCCAAACTTATACCCCAGCCCGTAAACGGTCTGAATGAATATGGGCTTTTGCGGATTGGGTTCAATCTTTTTCCGCAAATTGCTCACATGCGTATCAATAGCCCGTTCATAGCCGGCATAACTTTCGCCTAGGGTGGCGGTTAAAAGTTGTAAACGGCTGTACGGACGGCCGACATTTTCGGACAAGGTCACTAAAATGGCATACTCTGACGGCGTCAAGTCGGCAGTTTTCCCGTTCAGCCAAACTTCACGGCGGTCCAAATTAATCTTAAGCGGCCCGAAAACCCGGACATCTTCTGTGTGATCAGCGACCGGCCGGCTGCGTCGAAAAACGGCCTTGACCCGCGCGTTTAATTCACGTAAGGAAAAGGGCTTGGTGATGTAGTCATCTGCCCCCAATTCTAAGCCGAGAAGTTTATCAATTTCTTCGCTCCGGGCGGTCAACATAATAACCGGTGTGGTGTGTTCCCGACGAATTTGTTTACAAACATCGATGCCATCTATCTTAGGCAGCATTAAATCCAAAATAATCAAATCCGGTTTCTGCGCCTCAAAAACGTCCAAGGCCTGTTCACCGTCTGCTGCCTCTAATACCGCATAGCCTTGGTCTGCAAAATAATCGGCAATGTTCTGGCGGATATTCTCTTCGTCTTCCACCACTAAGATCTTTTCTTGCATGGAATCTTCCTTTCAACTGCTCAACTGGATGTCAACGGATAAAGGCCTGCTTACGCCGGTGGGCAACAGCCAAGTGATAATAGTCCAATAATTGCTGACTGCTGACCGTCCAGCTGTATTGCTCCGAATAATGGCGGGCTGCAACAGACATGGCATTGAGCCGTTCCGGATTGCGCAATTCATTGATTTTATCCATCAAATCATCGGTAGATGTAAATGATACCAGGTAGCCGGTTTTCCCGTCTTCCAGTTGCAGACGCATGGCCGGCGTATCTTGAGCCAGCACTGGTAAACCGGAGGCCATCCCCTCCAGGACGACCAGGGCCAAATCATTTTTTTCTGCAGGGTAGACCAAGACATCACAGGACGCATAGGCCGCAGCCAAGACGTCACCGGTCAAGCGACCGGTAAAGACCACCTGGTCTGCCGGGAAATGGCGGCGCAGTTTTTTGCGCATGGGCCCATTGCCGACAAGGGCCAAATGCAAATCCGGGGCCCGCTGTAATAAGGCCTTCAGACGGTCAATGTTCTTATCTTTATCTAACTTGCCGACAAAGAGCAGCAATAAATTATCTGGATGGCCACCGCTTAAACGCTGCCGCATCTCCGCATCGGCGTGACGGGGATGAAAGGTCGTTGTCGAAACGCCCGGCTTAATACAGGCCACCCGGTCAAAACCCTTGGCGCGAAGCCGCTCCCGCTGTGCCAAAGATATTGCCAAATTAATATCGGCACAATTGTGGCACCGTTTAGCCACCTTCCAGTATAGCTGGCGGCAGCTCGACCCGCAAAAACGGTGGGTCCGAAACCAGGCTGCCGCATCAAAATGATGACTCATCACCAAAGGAATCCCCAGCTGCCGTGCAGTCAGGGCCCCACAGGCACCGAATAAGGACGCATTGACAATGTGAATCACATCCGGCTCCTGTTCATAAATCAAACGCCGTAATACGGACGCCACGCTCAGCCAGCGCAATTGCCCCAACATGGGAAACCGGTGGCGCCCCAGCGCAATGACCTCAGCCCCTTCAAATACCCTCGTTTGTCCCGTTGATGTTAACACCGTTACATCGTGACCGGCTTGTTTCAAATACCGTATCGCCTCCACGATACGTGTTGCAACGCCGTTTATGGAAGGATAGAAGATCTCAGTAACAATGATAATTTTCATTTCTATCGCTCCTACCAAAAAGTAAAAACATGTTTCCGGCGCGCCATAAACGGCTTCCGGTCACATTTAAGTATAGCAAAAGGCGCCTGTAACAACAATCATCGGAAAAGTTACAAAGACACCTTTCAACTATTTTTCAGTAAGCTCCCTCATCGTCCAACCCCGCCGGCTAAAAGCGACTTCGCTGCCGGAATCAGCCGGTCCCTTACCAGCAAATGGTAGAGGCGCGTCAAGGCCATGGACAGGGCAAAAGATACCCCTGTAACGCCAATGATGAGTGGCCAGCTGGGCAAATGGTAGGCCTGCAGCGCATGATGAATCAGGTAAATAATCATCGGATGGAGCAAATACACGCCCAGTTGTTCTTTAGAATGATAATGAATGTGCTTGGCAAGATTGTAAAAAAATAATCCGCCGGTGACAGCCAGCCCCAAAACGTAGAAGTCCTGCACCACTGGAGGCCATTCCCGCCCACCGGCAGTGTAAAATACTAGGGCAAAGGCCAACCCTGCCGTCAGCCAAATTGCCGGGCGGCAATTAAAGCGCTTGCCAAAGACCTCTCCAATCTGGAAATAGATAATGTTCGGCCCCAAACAATTGATTGGCAGAGCCGGGTGGATGAAGAACACCAGCCCCGCCGCCAGCAGTTTGAGCCATTTGGGCATATGAAGCGCATCGCAAAGCCGGTTTAAAACAAAGATGCAAAAAAGCGCATGGGCATACCACACATGCCGTAAATTATAATTAAAGACAAAATCCCGCCAGGTCAGAGGTGTGTAATAGCCCAAATACAGCAGCGTCGGAATCATAAGACTGATGAAGACTGCCATGCTCGGTAATAAGAGCCGCTTGACCTTTTTCCAAATGAAAGCACCACAGCCCTTTCCTGGACGATAAACCATACCTGCCAGCATGAAGAAGAGCGGCATATGAAAGCTATAAATAGCGCGGGCCATGGGACCTGCCCCGGGTACAGCAACAGGGACCATGTTGAACAGCGACGGGCAGGCCGGATCGTAAAAAAGCAGAACATGCCCCAGCACCACTAACCAAAGGGTCGCAAACTTAACCCCGTCAATGCTTAAATCACGTTTGGCTCGGTTATTAAGGCTCATGGCCGCCCTCCTTTCCCAATTATTTTAGCACATCAGCTCAATTTTTACAGATATGGCTTGCGCCAATCGACAAAATCTTATGCCAAGAAGCCCTCCGGGACCATGCCGCCCTTACAAGGCGCTGGCAAGAGGCACAAGAGGGCTCAACCCCACCCCTCCATCTCCAGCCTCCGGGAAAGCAAAAACACCCTCAGCCGAAAACGGCCGAGGGTGTCTGTGTTGGAAAAATACTGGTTAACGTTTGGAGAATTGCGGTGCTCTACGGGCCTTCTTAAGACCGTATTTATGACGTTCTTTCATGCGAGAATCGCGGGTCAAGAAGCCAGCACGTTTTAACGGCAGACGGTAGTCCGGATCTGCTTCCAACAGTGCGCGGGCAATGCCCATGCGGATGGCGCCGGCTTGGCCGGTGCTGCCGCCGCCGGTGGCGTTGACACGCACATCGAAACGACCTGTGGTTTCAGTCAGTTCCAGCGGTTGACGAACAATCATTTCCAGCGTTTTTTTGCCGAAATACGCTGCCATGTCTTTACCGTTGATGGTTACATTGCCATTGCCGGGAACAAGGTAGACCCGTGCAACAGAGCTTTTGCGACGGCCTGTGCCGTAATATTGAATCTGAGCCATTTGAGTCCTCCTGTTCTTATTTGTCTAAAACAATCGGCTGTTGTGCAGCATGCGGATGTTCAGCACCATCGTAAACTTTCAGTTTACCGAACATTTTGCGGCCGAGACGGTTGTGCGGCAGCATGCCTTTAACGGTGCGTTCAAACATAAAGGACGGTTTGCGTTGTTTCAAATCCCCGTAGGTGGTGGATTTTAAGCCACCCGGGTAACCACTGTGATGGTGGTATTTCTTTTGGCTTTCTTTTTTACCCGTCAAGACAACGTCTTTTGCATTGATAACGATAACATAGTCACCGCAATCAACATTCGGGGTAAAAGTAGGTTTATGTTTGCCGCGTAAGATAGCTGCCACTTGAGTGGCTACGCGACCTAAAGGTTTGCCTGCGGCATCGATGACATACCATTTACGATCGACCTCGCCGGCTTTGGCCATGTAGGTTGTACGCATTGTTTATCCTCCTTATACGGAATCTCATGTGTGTTCGTGACTATTCACCATGTGATCCGGGGCTCTGGATCTGTCATCGGTGGTAATCATACCGCATTATTATATGCCGTTGCCCATAGATTGTCAAGGGAAAATAGAGACTTTATCTCCAATTGATAAAGATTTCCCGTCAAAATCCTTGGGCGCATCATCTTTTGCGGTGGCTGACCCTTGCCTCAGCCCTTTAAGACTGCAGCCATTCCTCTAAAAGCAGCATCTCATCTTCGGAACTGACAATTTGCGATAAAGGTGAAAGGGTAGCGTAACCTTGACGCACATAGTGTAGGTCTGTCTCAACGGTCAGTTGCTCCGGATAGCGGTTGCAAATGCGGATGTACTCAACATCGCCAGCTGTGCCGACCCATTCGTATTCATCGGTGATGTGGGCATCGCAATTGATCACTTTCAAGCCAACCAGGTCTGCATGGGGCCTGGCGGGGGTGTTTACACTGAGAACCGTTCGGCTGTGGTAAAATTCGTCCGGCAAAATATCCAGCAATTGGAGCAAGACCTCCGCCGCGGTATCAAAGAAGACCTGCCGGCCCGATATCTGCGCCGATAGGGCAATGGCGGGTTTTTCCAACCGTGCTGCCTCTAAAGCAGCGCTGACCGTTCCCGAATAGGGCACGTCTCCGCCCACGTTTACACCGTAATTGATGCCCGATAGGACCAAGTCCACATCTTCCAGCAAGTACCGCAAGCCGACGCGCACACAATCGGCCGGCGTGCCGTCAACGCTGAAGGTCGGCGTCATCAACGTAGGGATTTGCACGTGTTTGAGGGCCATGGACCGAAAAAGTGTTATGGCGCGACTTTTCCCGCTTTGTTCCACTTCCGGCGCAATAATGCTCAAGCGATGATCGGTTTTTTCAATGATGTGACGGGCCAAGGTTGCAAGGCCGGGCGCAAAAACGCCATCATCATTGGTCAGTAAAATATGCATACCTGTCTCCTTTTCTTTGCTGCCTTTACAGTAGAAAAATACGGTCTTGAACGCGAATATCTCCCGGCCAGTTCAAATCGGCGTGGTTGATGATATCGTCCATCGAGCGGTCGGCTTGGGCATCGCTGCCGGCCAGCCCGGCAATCCCGATCAAGGCCACCTGCCATTTATCTCGATCGCCCACTTCCAAAACAGACACATTGTAATGTCGTTTAAGCGAGGCCTTTAGGCTTTCCAAAGGCATCCGCTTTTCTTTTAAACTTTCCGCCATCGGGAGCGTTCCCTGTAATTCCAAGTAAAAAAGGGTCATCGGCGCGCCTCCCGGAGGGGGATTTGTGTCCGGACCGCCTGTAAGCTGCTTTTGTCGATCCTTGCCAGGCGAAGACCGGCCTCCGTCCCCAAATCATGCTCAATTGTCGCCCAGGGGTTGACCACCATGGAATGGGCCCAGCTGGTGTAGCCGCTGTCAAGGCGACGGGCCGGCGCGCAGGCCAAGGTCCAGGCTTGCGCGTCCATGGCCCGCGCCCGCAGCAAGAGCGACCAATGCATCGGCCCGGTGGTGGGGTTAAAGGCCGCCGGATAAATCAGGCACTCCGCCCCGGCGGCGCACATGTCTGCCGCTTGCTCGGGAAAGCGCATATCAAAGCAAATGCCGACGCCAAAGGTCCAGCCCAGGGCGCTAAAGGTCGTACTGGATGCCCCCGAGGTGAGCACATCCGACTCCTTAAAGTATTGTCCGCCGGGCACATCAATATCAAACAGGTGGCGCTTCCGGTGAAAGGCCAGGAGGGCGCCGCTTTCATCATAAACAAAGCAGGTGTTGTAAATGCGGTCTTGGGCGTCTTTTTCAGCAATCGAGCCGCCGACAACCACCATGCCCGTCTCCCGGGCCACCCGGCGCAAGAGGGTGCAGCTGGCCCCCTCAGTATCCTCGGCGTAGTCGGCAAAAACAGCCGTATCATAGGGCGTATTCCACATTTCCGGCAATACCGCCAATTGAGCCCCCTCTGCCGCTGCCTGACGCAAGGCGGCCTCAGCCCTTTGCAAATTAGCCGCCTTATCTGTAACGACAGGCATTTGAATCAAGGCAACTTTAAGTGTGTCCATACAGATCCTCCATCTTTTCTTGACCCTTTATTGACATAAAAGAAGCGACGTACCGGCGGCACGTCGCTTATCTGGTTTCATGAATCTCCTGCAATAAAAATTTTTTCTTAAAGCCACCGCGCAGGGCCCGTTTGTCCCGTCGAATTTTTTCCAAATCCTGAAACTGCATATCATGCGCTTCACAGATGGCATAAATGACTTCCAGCACATCTGCCAGCTTGTCAACATCCTTGCTGATCTGGTACTCCACCAGTTCTTCATCCAGCTTTTCATCTAAGGCCTCTAAAAAGGCCTTGTCATCATCAATCACCGTATGGACACACTGATCGCCCCCGGCCACAATGGCTTCCGGCACCCGGTCGCGCACCAATTTATTGTAAATTCGTTTATCCATAAACGCACCTCTTTTTTCAAAAGTCAGTTTACTTTTTTTCAGTATACCATATTCTGCGTCATTGCAACAGGAAATCTAGCGTCTTGACATGATTTTACCCCAATGATAGCATCATCTTATACAGGATATGGAGGTGAGGACATGCGCATCGGATTTATCGGCGATTTGCACATTGATTACAACACACACCACGATTTTTTAACCGCTTTGGCAGAGGCATGTAACTGTCTCAAGCTGGACACCATTGTTTTCTGCGGCGACACCCTGACCGGGGCCGAACAAGCCTTGACCTTTTACGCCAAGCTGCGCAGTCGAACAAACACAAAAGTCCTGCAAATTCCCGGCAACCATGAGCTCTATTGCCTGCCTGAGCAAAGTAAAAACAAGCTCTGCCTCGACGCCGATGAGTATATGGACCTCATGTTAAACGATGAGCGCACGTCTTTGTTTAAGAACCCCATTGTTCACGGCCAATGGTGCATCATCGGCGGTCCAAGCTGGTATGACTACTCCCTCCACCGCA
Organism: Peptococcus niger; assembly: GCF_900101835.1. NCBI lineage: Bacteria > Bacillati > Bacillota > Clostridia > Eubacteriales > Peptococcaceae > Peptococcus > Peptococcus niger. The sequence continues at coordinate 63,758 of NZ_FNAF01000009.1, read as the reverse complement.
ATTACAGGCGGATGGACGCCCTGGCCAAGCGTCGCTTTTTACACCGCAATCCTGAGTATAAGTACTTGCAGGATAAAAAAGAAAGCCCCTTTATCAACGAAAAAATAACCGCCAAAAGCCTAATGCTCATGGAGCGACAATTGCGCACCATTCGCGAACGGGAAAATGGCAAGCACTATAAGATCTGCTCTGTCATCCACATGCTGCCCCTGGCGGAGATGTATAAAAGCAGCCACGTCTGGGCGACCACTGTTGCCTTCATGGGCAGCAAATACTACGCCGAGTTATATGAAACCTACGGCGTGGACCTCTGCATTTGCGCCCACTCACACATTCGCCGCAGCTTGACGAAAAACGGCACCACCTACGTCAACGTCTCCCTCGGGCATAATTTTAAATGGAAGCATAAAACCAACCTATACAGCGAACTGCTGGAAACCATCTATGTTTTGGAAATCTAAAGGGACCCCCTTTCACTAGAGCAAGCCTCTAGCGAAAAGGGGGTCCTTTATTTAATTTGTTGAAGCCTCATCTGTCCCATGCGCCGCCTGACCCGTCAAATAATCATATAAATAACGTACCACCGTTGACCGGCTCAAGACGCCCACAACCCGGTTATCCGTATCCACCACGGGCATTTTTTTGATTTGCTTCTTGCCTAAAAACCGGCACGCCTCTTCACAGGTATCGTGTTCTTGCACCGTAATAACCTTCCGCGTTGCCAGCGATAGCACCTTTGTGTTCTGCAGTTCTTCCGTCAGGGCCTTATTTTTTTCTAAATCATGGTCTGTCAGCGCTGCCAAGCTTTCTGCAAATAAGGGGTCATGCCGCTTGCCTAATTTAAACAAGTAGGCCATTAAATCGCCATCCGATACAAACCCGGCCAAACGATGGGCCTCGTCTAAAATCGGCACACCGGAAATATTTTTATCCACCATATAGCGCATCGTTTCCGCCACATCGGCAGCAGTCGTCACAAAGTAAACCTCTTTTTCCATAATGTTTGAAACTTCCATGTGATCATTCCTCCAATGCAATCAGCCTTACCTGTAGTCTACCCTATTTTGCAAAGGATGAACATCATTTTTTAGTTCCTCTTAATGTTATACTTTAAATCCAATGAAAAATGACCCCTGGTTTTCTGCTGGAACATGTTAACGAAAACACGCCATAACAAGAAAACCATGCGTCATTCTTCTTAAGTTAACAAAAAAGCGACCCTTGCTAAATTTTCCAACCCTTGGTCCTATTTTAAGGCACCTTACGAAAAACCGGTCCCAGCCTAAAGGCCTTCAAGATACTCCTTAACCTGCCGACCGACGTAGACCGATGCGCCCGCCAGTAAAATCGGTCGTTTGATCAGCATCCCTTCTGAAGCCAAAAGGGCAAAGGCGGCCTCATCCGCTAAGGTAGGCAGGACGTCTTTAAGCTTTCTTTCGCGATAAATGCGCCCGGACGTGTTAAAGAATTTTTTAATGGCCAGCCCGGAGTGGCCTTGCCACTGCTTCAGTTCTTCAGCTGTCGGCGTCTCCGTATCAATGGGCCGATACCGGTAGTCTATCCCCTTGGACTGGAGAAGCTTTTCAACCGCACGGCAGGTGGAGCATTTGCGGTATCCAATTAAAACAAAAGGTAACTGTTTATCTGCCATAAGGGCCTCCCTTTCTCATTACCACCGACCATTTATTGGCGGATATCTAAAAGAATCGGCGTATGGTCTTGCCGGTCACCTGAAGAAATCATTTCAGAGGCTATGATCTGCTGCTTCAAGCGGTCACTAACCAGGAAGTAATCAATTCTCCAGCCGGAATTGTTAATTTTGCTGGTCTTAACCCGTTGCGCCCACCAGGTGTAGGCCCCAGTGACATCCCCATGCAGGTGGCGAAAAGAATCTATGAAGCCCTGGTCTAAAAGCGCTGAAAAGCCTTCCCGTTCTTCATCGGTAAAGCCCGGCGACCGTCGATTGGCTGCTGGATTGGCCAAATCAATCTCCCGGTGGGCCACATTAAAATCCCCCGTGGCAATCACCGGTTTTTCTTGATCCAAGTTAGACAGGTAGGCCGCATATTTTTCATCCCAGACTTGCCGTTCCGATAAGCGAACCAAGCCGTTGCCTGCATTGGGCGTATAAACCTGGTTAAAGTAAAAGTCCTCAAATTCTAAAGTAATCAACCGGCCTTCCAAGTCCATGGGCACCGGGGCCCCAATAGTCGGGTAGGAGACCTTAGGCGAAAGGGTCTCTTTATAAAGGACCATATTGCCTGCATACCCCTTGCGAGCCGGTTCTTGAGAGCTAACCCAGGCATAAGTATAATCCGGAAAAAGATTGGCCAGGGCTTCCCGGTGCTTGGCCGTCGGACCTGTCGCCGAGAGCTTTGTCTCCTGAATGGCAATAACATCCGCATTTGCCTCTTGGATGGTGTCCAGCACCGCCCGTGAAAGCTCCGCCCGAGCAGACGACCCGGTTAAAGCCGCATTGAGTGAATCAATATTCCAAGAAATAAACCGCATTTCATCACATCTTTCCATGACAAACTGTCAAATACTTTTTATTGACCGCACAACCTAGCACAATACTGCAAATTCATATATAACCGCTCCCGCGCTTATCAAACAAAATCAGCACAGCCACCAAGCTCCCCCGACTCCGGAAGGCTTGGTGGCTGTGTTCACCGGTGACCTTGTGACAAGATTTCCCCTGTCTTTTATCGCTTTATCTGCCCTATTTCGGGTTTGCTTCTGTTGCTGCTCATTTAATTTTTTGTTGCCGTTGGATTGTAAATACGAAATGTCCTATACCTGAGCCAATTGGCTCCGCCGATAAAGGCCCCAGAAGACCAGGCAGGTCAAGCTTTCCGCCACAGGCGTCGTCAACCATACACCGGTCAAACCAAAGCCCATGCCCATGAGGATGACCAAGGGGAGGGGGAACAGCAAGGCGCGGCACAGGCAAAGGATCACCGAAGGCCTTGCATCGGTCACAGCGGCCAAGGCGTTGACCGCCAAAATATTCAACCCCATCGGAATAAAGGCCAAATAATAAAGGCGAAGGCCGGGCGTGGCCAAGGCCGCCAAGACCTCATTGCCTTGCGTATTGAAAAAGGCCACAATCTGCGGCGCAAAAAGTTCCCCTACAGCGACAATCGCCACCGATACCAGAAAAATAGTCCGCAACCCCCAATGCCAGAGTCGTTTAACAGCGGCCTTATCCCCCCGGCCGAAATACAGGGAGAGCAGAGGCTGCACCCCTTGGGCAATACCGGTTAAAATATAGATGATGACCACGCCCGTGTTGAGCAAAATGCTGTAGGCGGATACCGCCAATGCATTGGCAATGACCAAGATGGTGCGGTTGAAGGCATAGATTGAAATCCCGTTGGACACATCGCTGATAAAGGCCGGCAAACCGGTGCGCACAATATGCGGCAAGCCCGACCATTTGGGCTGAAAAGGCCGCAAGTATAGGTAGCGGTCATCTTTCAGAAAATGAAGGGCCACCACCGAGAGAGAGCTTAACGGCGACGCCCCCGTCGCCAAGGCGGCTCCATCCAAGCCCATGGCCAAGGGTCCCATTAAGAGCCAATCAAAAAAAATATTGACCAGGTTACCCACCAGCATGGCTGCCATGGCCAAGCGTGGGCTACCATCATTGCGTAAGGTCGCCAAAAAGACCTGGAACACGACGAAAACCAAGGTAAAGCTGACCAAATACGACAGATAATCCCGCAAATAGAAGAAGATCTGTCCTTGGGCCCCCATTAACCGGCACCAGTCATCACGAAAAAGCCAAAACAGAGCCGTAATCAGCAGCGCATAAATAATCCCTGCTGCCAGTGCCGTCTGCGCATAGCAAGTGGCCTGTTTGAACTGTCGCCGGCCGATGGAAATGGAAAACAGTGTCGCCGAACCGATGCCCAAAAGAATCCCCGGCCCAGTGATGGCCAAATAAAATACCGGCCAGGCCAAGGACAGGGCCGCCAGGCCATCGGCGCCAATGTAATAGGCAATAAAAAATGTATCCGCTAAAATATACAGGGAAAAGCCCAGCATGGCAATCGCATTCAAACTGACATAGTGGGTAAAATCACGCCTGAGCTCCTTTGTCGCCATGCCGCTGCCTCCTTTGCACCAAATAGGATAAGGCCGCCTCTTTGATGCAAAAGGCGGTTTCTTACATGAATTTATCTTAGCCATGGCATTTTTACTTGTCAAGGCAGAAAAAGTCTAAGCCCCACCGGCTTAACCGGCCGATCGCACCATCCCTAAAAAGGAAAAGGCCGCCTGCCCTGAAATGATCAGCACGGCATCTTATCCTGCTCGCCTGCAACCGGAGTGATACGCCCTTTAAAGGCCCCCGCTATACTAGCTTGCAAGAAGGTCCTCGTCTATTTGTCTTATTTCCCCATTTATTTCATGCCAAGGCCACTGAGGTCAAGGCCAATATGATGGTTACAATTCCACCAGGTATGTGATAGACTTTTATTATTCATTTGAATTTGTCTCTTTGTTTGGATAGGGTGGTTGGTGCCCCTCTTATCTTAACATCTGAGGCTTCTTGACCCTCACCGGTATAGCCGGTGGTTTTTTGTTTGCCCCTTTTCTTTTGGCAAGCCGAGGCTCAAGTAAGGCAAAAATATAAACTCTTTTGGAGGCGTCTTATGGCTCTTTATCGAAACATCAGCACCAGAGAATTCTATTACCAGGTCACCGCCGCCGACATGAACCCCAATCAAACCATGCACGGCGGCGTCATCATGACCTACATGGACGATGCCACCGGTACCTGCTGCCACAGTTGGGCCAACCAGGGCAAGACCGACCGGCAGCACGGCAAGAAAGTCTTCACCGCCGCTTTCCACGACATTCGCTTTTTACAATCGCCACTCTTGGACGATTTGATCCGCTTCACCGCAACTATCATCGACACCGGCAGCAGCTCCATGGACGCCATCGTCTACGGTGAAATTGTTCCGGAACAAGGCCCGGCGATTCTTGCCGCCATTGGCTTTGTCACCTATGTCGCCGTTTATCCTGATGGCAGCAAGGCCCAGGTGCCGCCACTGGCAAAGTCCACAGAAACTGCCTGCCAGTACGCCCGCATTGCTGAGCAAATCCGCCAACAGTCAAAAGCAGTCACCACCGCCATCAAAGTCCTTAACGCCTAATGGCCAAAGGGCCCGCTGCCCCAAAATAAAAAAGCCCTACGCATGCGCAGAGCTTGAACCAATATGTCTATGCCCGAACCGTCAACAACTCATCCGTCTCCCGCGGTTCCGGTAGGCTCCCGGGAAGGCCGAAGGGCATTTGCCCGATCAACTCCCAATCTGACGGAATATCAAAAGCCTCGGCTACCGCTTCATCAATCAGCGGATTGTAATGCTGAATATTGGCCGCAATGCCTTCTCCGGCCAGCGCCGTCCAAACCGATTGTAAGAGGACGCCCTGGACCTGATCCGCCCAGCGCGGAAAGTTATGCGCATAAGTCGGATATTTTTCCTGTAAGTCTGTGATCTTCTGGGGTAAATTATAATACAGAATCGTGCCGTAACCGGCCGCAAAGCCCTCTATCTTTGCCTCCGTCGCTTTAAAGGCCTCCGCATCATTGACCACCCGGCGCAAGGTTTCGCGAACAATTTCCCACAGTTTTTTATGCCGATCACCCAGCAATAAAACCAAGCGCCCACTCTGGACATTCATCGGCGATGGCGCCGCTTCCGCAACCGTCTTAAGCAATGCCTGCAATGCCGCATCTGAAATCGGCAATTTAGGCGTTAAATCATAATTAGAACGACGCCAAAGCATCGCTTCCTTTACCTCTTTAGCCATGCTATTCCTCCTATCCTATGTGACCACGCCACCCTAAAAACATCTCAGGGGCATGTTTTGCAAATCAGCTTACAGTCAAACATATACCCATCCGTATCAGCCTTGAAACTTGACAAAAAAATCATCCTTCGCTATGATATTACGGAACTCTCAGGAGGGGCCTTATGAGCAAGCATCTACAATTCTTAAACGAAGCCATCATAGAAGCGGAAAAATCCCTTCTCAGCGGCGATGTTCCCGTCGGTTGCGTCATTGTCCTGCGAGATCAAATCATCGCACGTGCCCATAATTTGCGCGAAGCCCACCATGACCCCACCGCCCACGCGGAAATCATCGCCCTCCGAGAAGCCGGAAAAGCACTCGGCAGCTGGCAATTAAAGGATTGTGACCTTTACGTCACCCATGAACCTTGCCCCATGTGCGCCGGCGCCCTGGTCATGGCCCGCATCCACACCCTTTACTACGGCTGCGATGAACCCAAAACCGGCGCCTGCGGCAGTTGCCTCAACCTGGTTCAGTTTCCCGGTTTCCCCCACAACGTTCACATCGTTGGTCCATTGGCACAAGAAAAATGCGCCGCATTAACCCGTCGCTTTTTTGCAGCAAAGCGCAGATAATTTTGGAGAGTTGTCCGAGCGGTTGAAGGTGCGACACTCGAAATGTCGTGTACCCGAGAGGGTACCCAGGGTTCGAATCCCTGACTCTCCGTAAAAAGAATTAGCATCACACATAAGCGCGCCTATTTGCCGAAATTCAGCAAATAGGCGCGCTTTATTATATGATTTTTTACCAGCGTTGCAGGTAGTTAATAAATTTCTCAATAGATGAAAAATCATAAAAATTTCTGCAAACGCATATTGATTTACCGATTATTCCATTCTAAAGTATTCCCATTAATTACTTCTGTATAGCTATAAAGAGCCGGGGACCCACCAGTATGAAGGAATAAAACATCACTGCCTTGTGCGAAATATCCCTTTCTAATCAAATCAATGAAACCTGACATTGCTTTGCCCGTGTATACAGGATCTAATAAAATACCTTCTGTTTTGGCCAACATATTAACCGCTTCAACCATTGCCTTTGTAGGAAGTGAATAACCGTCACCAACATAATCATCAAATACTGTTACTTTACTTTTCGCTATTTCAAAGTTCAAGTTTAATTTTTTTATTAGTTTTTGCGTTAAACCATGCACAACTTTTTCTTGAACATCTTTTTTTCTATTTACACTAATGCCCACGATAGGCATCTCCATACGATTGCCTTCCATGCCCACAAGTAATCCTGCATGTGTTCCAGCACTTCCACTTGCACAAACTAGCGAATCAAAGGTTAATCCTTGTTCAAACATTTGCCCCATAATTTCTTGAGCACATGAAACATATCCTAAAGCACCGATTTCATTCGAACCGCCACCAGGAATAATATACGGCCGCTTTCCGCAAGATTTTAATTCCTCAGCTAGCTCCTCCATCGCTTGCATCATATCGCTTCCGCCATCCACCACTTTATATCCATCAGCGCCTAATAAGCGATAAAGAAAGTTGTTCCCATTTGCATCTTTATTATAAGAATTTTTAACACGTTCTTCTAAAACTAAATGACAAGCCAGCCCTTCTTTAACTGCTGCAGCTAACGTTAGTCGGCAGTGATTCGATTGTACAGCTCCACAAGTAATAATTGTATCTGCACCCTTCTGCAACGCATCAGCCATAAGGAATTCTAATTTTCTTGTTTTATTGCCACCAGCTGTCAGCCCTAATAAATCATCCCTCTTGATATAGATGTTTACAACATCTCCTAAAGCTTTACTAAAATGTGGCAAATATTCAATAGGAGTGTTGCCATAAGTATATCTTTTTCTCGGAAATTGAGCTAAATTCATGATTTCATCCTCCATATCATTTTCCATAAGTTTTTTCTGCTTTAATTTCATCCAAATAATTATACACTGTATATTTTGATATTTTTAATTTTGAAGCTACACGCTCAACACTCCCTTTCATTAGAAAAATACCTTTATTTTGCAACCTAGATACTACCTTCAACTTATCTTCTTTTTGCATGAATTCAACGGTTACCTGGCTATCGGAAATCGCTTCATCAATTAGTCTTTCTGTCACAAAAGGAATATCAATATCACTTTTATCAACAATTTCCTTTTCTATAACCTTGGTATTGTTTTTATTAAGGAAACTCTCGAAATACTTGATTACTAAATTTAAATAGGTTGGATCTATTAAAATACAAAAACATCCATAGACCCCTTGTTCATCTGATAAAAAAATACTCAAAGATCTTAATATTTTACCATTTTTTGTCTTCATATCCGTTATTAAATATCGAGATCTTTCTTCCGGTTTTTTAGATAATTCATTTATGATAATATTTGTAGTCGCTTCACCTATTTTCCGTTGCGTTAAATTGCCCTTAATATATACGATCGAACTATTTGGTTTTCTTAGATCATGAATGACGATTTCAGAGATATCTCCCCAAAATTCATATAAAGCATCCGCAAATACCACATATTGAGATAACCTCGAATCCATTGACCTCTCCTTTTTAATTTAAGACTTAATATTTGTATTGTTAGCATATTGTCTATTCCATCCAGTAACAACCGAAACTATTAAAACGATTAACAACGCCCAGCAATAAGGATTAAGTAAAGCTGCTGAAATTAAGGGTTTTGTGACATTCCATGTATCTGCCGTTGAACTTAATGTACTATACCAGACTATAACTGCTATATGCCAAGGTAATATGAAAAATAAAGTACATACAGAACAGTCCATTAAATTCGCTTTCCGAGCAGGAGCAAGATTATATTTTTCTCCAAGAGGTTTTACAATGCTAGGCCCAACTAAAAGAATAGCTGGTGCGTTGGCTGCAATGGGAATAGAGGCAAGGAGAGAAACCATTATGATAGTCGCTTCTGCTTGACGAACCGATTTTGCGACTGTTCTAGAAGCAAAATTTAGAAACTGTGCCATAATTCCTGAATCCACCAGCACTTGTGTGATGGCTAAAATAAAAAGTGTAAATATGATTGGACCCGAGACTCCAGCAATGCCATCTTCTATTAGACCAGTGCTCTCACCACGTGTCTCGGGCAGAGAAAACAATGTGCTTAATTTTAAGCATCCATTAAGTAAGCCAAAAATCACCGCACTTAAATTTCCATATATTAAAGCCTCAATAATATGACGTTCTTTTAAGGCAGCAAATATTACAATAAAAAAGCTCAGAAAAACAAGTAGGCCTTGTGGCGCTACTTCAACTTTCATAGAAGGTACGGGCTCAACCGATCCGCCTCCGCCAAAAAGCAAAAATATAATGAGAGAAATAGCCGCTGCACATAAAGCCAATGGAAGTCTACTTTTTACGACTTCTTTCATTGTGGCTCCTTGAGTATAAGCAGAAACAATAGTGGTATCAGATATAGGCGCCACATTATCCCCAAAAGCCGCTCCAGCTAGAACAGCTACGGCTAACCATAAGGGATCACTTCCTAAGTAAACACCTGCTGGATATAATACCGGAATCAGAGATAATACCGTTCCCGTTGATGTTCCTGTTCCCATCGAAAAAAGCATAGCTGAAATAAAAGTAAGGGCCGTAAACAGACTTCCTGTAACATGAAAGTTTAAGCCAAACCACAATAAGCCAGAAACCAGACCGCCTGCTACCATTAGTTTACCTAAAATTCCCGCAAATAGCCAAGCCATAATGACTACCATACCGTTTTGATTTCTCAAACCTCGCAAAATCGAATTGCAATAATCTGTTTTTTCTTTTGCTAAAAACAGACCCGCAACTAATGCAAACCATCCGCCAACCCAAAAAGCTGTAATACTACCTTTTTCCATTACGGATAAGTAGATTAAAACTGTTACAAAAACAATTAAGGGTGCAATTCCACCAAAAACACCACCATACATTTGAAGCTTTTTGTGATCTTTTCCCATGAAGATCTTCCTTTCAAAATCCACTCGAACTTTAAACGCCTTTTTATTGTTCTCATTTGGAGCATCTTTACAATATTTTCACTCAGGGAAACTTAATAGCGTTTTATCTTCTTCAAAATACTGCTAAAATCTGTAAAGGCTAAATTTTCTGAATTTTATTCATTTGAAATGATATGCTTATTAGATGTGAATATACGTATATCTAAAGCAATCTCTCCTACAAAAAGCAGGTCATAAACACTCCATCTTCAGAAATCTTCCATTCAATCTCTTTATATTCATTTCTATTTTTTATTTATATCAATGACGCTCTACTATACTCGACGCATTCCTGCACTTTAATCTTATAGGTATAATTAATTACCTCCTTCATAAAACCAACCGTTATTCTTAGCCTCTTAAATTTGAACACACCAGCCATTTTACTTTTAATATATAAAACACCTCCTTATTATTTCCAATTTTTTCATGATTTATTTAATAAAAGTATTCCCGCCTCCCTTATAGATTTTATTTCTTTTTTTTATAATACTATCACCAGGCGTTTTGTTTGTCAATATTTTTTATATGTTAAAATTTTTTTGTAATTAAAATTCTTGTTGTGAAATATTTTTCAAAAAGAAAAGACATATTCTTTTTGATGTACTCGTCTTGAGGAAAGCCCGTACATCTAAAAAGAATATGTCTATGTCTTATGATTATTTCTTGGCAAGAAATAAAAGTTATATTTAATATCATCCACATTCAAAGTGAGACTATAACAAAGATTTGCCGTTCTAAGAAAAGTTACCGAGATCAATTTGATTTACCCAATATTCTCAAAGAGTATTGAGCAATTTATTTCTGAAACTTAATTATTATTACTATAGCATGCCACAAGCCTGGCCTTTTAATACACCCATAGTCTATATTTACTGTCTTTTTACGACAAGCTTAGTCATGGCAATACCAGTAATCCCCAAGAAAAGAGAAATTAACGGATCTATCCAGTTCAAAAATGCATAAGGTAAGTACTCTAAATACTCCACTCCTAACATCCCCATAATAAAAACTGCATTTGTTGACCAAGGTATTAACGCAGCCCCCAATGTCCCACAATCTTCTATAATACGTGATAAGTTTTCAGGTCGAAGATTAAATTTCTGGAAAAAGTCCTCCATTAATGTACCTGTAATAACTGCCGAAAAGTGCATTGAACCTGAAATAGCTGAGCTAAAATAACTAACAATCATTGTTGAAAAAACTAAACGAGGAATACTTTTAATTCCTTTAGATAATCCTTCCAAAATGACATGAAGAACGCCCGTCTCACGCATCATGCCACCCAAACCTAAGGCAAAAAGCATTAAGGCTATAGTGCTCATCATGCTAGAAATACCACCACGTTTTAGAAAAGAAATCATTAATTCATCATTTGTTTCCGGTTCAAACCCCATCCAAACTGAGCTCAAAACAGTTTGAATATCAAATCCTTGATAAAGTACAGCTATTACCAAACCCACTATGGCACCTATTAAAACAGAAAAAACAGCCGATACTCTTTTAAAAATCATTATTAAGACTACTAAAGCAGGGAGTAAAGTCACCCAGGAAATTTTAAAGATAGAATTAAAACCATTTAATATTGCATTAATATCCCCATGGTCAAATCCACTACCAGCATATTTAAAGCCTAGAAATGTATATAAAATACATGCAATAATCATTGCAGGGCCGGTAGTGTATAGCATATGTCTAATATGAGTGAATACTGGGACCTTGCAAACCGCAGCAGCCAAGAGTGTACTATCAGATAAAGGGGACATTTTGTCACCAAAATAGGACCCTGATATAATCGCCCCGGCCGTTAAGCCCACCGGAATCCCTAATCCAAGGCCAACGCCTAACATGGATAAGCCAACCGTTCCCATAGTTGTCCAACTTGATCCTGTTGCTGTAGATGTAATCGCACATATTAAGGCTGTTGTTAACAAAAAGAATTGTGGTGAGATAACCTTGAGCCCCGCATAAATAATGGTGGGCACTGTACCAGCGCTAATCCATGCAGCAATTAATACACCAACCGCTGCCATCAAAATTGTTGCCTGTAGAGCCTGATGAATCATTCGAAAGGCAGCAGCTTCCAAGTCTTCAAATCGCCAGCCCAATCGAAATGCAAAAAGTCCAAATACGACCCAAGCCAAAAGCATTAGCGATTGAATATTGGCTTTAAATACAATAAGACCAACGGCCATTAGCACAACAATAGTCCCAATTGATATTAAAGCAAAACCAAAACTTGGTTTTTTATATTCTTTTATAGTGTCACTCATAATCTTCCTATCCTCCTATAAACACTTAAATATCTTTATTTTTATAAATACATTTCCCTCGGGCAATAACGGAGTGTATACTTAAATCTTTCCTTAACAAAAGAATATCTGCATCCATCCCTTCAGCAATTTTACCTTTCTTATCCAGTCCTAATCGTACTGCGGGATTGCATGTTATTAGCTTTAAAGCCCCTTCTAATGGCAATATTTTTTCCTGTACAATAATTTTAAATTCTTCATATAAGCTATTTAAGCTTGAAGCACTCATACCAATAATAGACCCATCAATACCATATTCTGCTGCGCTACCATTCCCATCACTAGATAGGGTCAAGTTTGACAGCGGCAACTTTTTATCTACATATCTTTTGACGGCCTCACTCGCTGTTAATGTGTCTGCATGAAGATTTTTTGAAGTTAAACCTGTAGAAATATCCATATTGGCACCCTTATTTACTAAAAGTAATCCATCCTGATATACTTCTTCTGAGCGGTTGAGGTGGGTAGCCGTAATATGGGCAGCTAAATGAGGTCTATCTTCTGAAATGCGACGTAAAATAGAAAGTCTCTCCATTTCATCGCCAATATGTATATGCAACTGAAAAATTTTATTGCGGAGCATTCCTCCAACCCGCACATCAGATAAAATTCTTTCAATTTCTATTCTTTCAGGATAACTGGATCGATGATCAGCTAACGAAAGCTTGACACCATGAACTTCAGGTATTAGAAAGATATCCTTACGTATATTTCCCGTCAAGGTTGGCGACGGAAAGTTATACCCTCCTGTATAAATAACTGCGCTAACACCTTCTTCTGTCAAACCACGAGCTTTTCCAAGCAAATTTTCTAAAGAGCGGGTCACTGTATCTGTCCCTAAAAGACCACCCACTGTCGTTATCCCTGCATCTAGCATCGCTTGTATGCTTAATTCAGGAGTTCGTGAAGCCATACCAGCTTCGCCCCCTGCACCAGTGATATGTACGTGTAAATCAATAAATCCTGGCACTATAATTAGATTTTCACCATCAATAATTTCTGTTAGTGGTCCATAGGGTTTGCCTTTGTCCACTGCAACAATTTTTTCATCTGAAATATAAATAGTCTGCTTACCAATTGCTTCTGGTGTATAAACATCTGCACCATAAATACAATACATCAATATCCCTCCTTATTTTATTTTCATAAAAGCCAAGTAATATCTGCTCAACTTTATACGGGAAATTATAGAGCAAAACATCAAGGCAAGCAAACAAATGACCCTACCCCATCTCCACAAACGTCCCCATGACGCCAAAAAAACCGACCGGAAATTTTCTTCGCCGGTCGGCTTTTCTTGTGCTATACTTGACTCGTCTTATGCAGATGGTTAAAAGGAATCTTCCAGCAAGGCGGGCCATTGACTGGCCTTTTGGCAGTAATAGCGGGCGGCCTTTTTGAGGCGGGGGAGGTCGTAGGCGTAGGCGTCATCGTAAACGGCGACGACTTGGAAGCCGGCTTGGGCGGCGCTTTCGGCGGCGTGGGGAGCGTCTTCAAAGACATAGCAAGTTTCAGGGGCGCTGCCGCCCAGGTCTTGTAGGCATTTGAGGTAGACACTGGGGCCTTCTTTTTTGGTCATGCCGACTTCTCCACAGGTACGAACGGTGTCGATATAGGGGGAGATGTTCAGGCGGTTGAGGACCAGTTCGACCAAGCTGCGCTCGTTGGCGGTGGCAATGGCCATGCGGACCCCGGCGGCTTTGAAGGCGACGAGGGCTTCGGCCACGCCGTCTTTCAAGGGGACTTTTTCAGCGTAGGCCTGCCAGGCAATTTCTTGAATTTCCCGATGAACGGCTTCTGTGCTTTCAGGCAATTGGTAGGCCTCTTTCAGATAGGTGGCGGCTTGAACGATGGTCATTTTATGAAAAAGACGGGTCATGTCGCCTAAGGGGGGCAATTGCCGCCGTTCGCGAAAGGTCTGCCCGACGTCACGCCACAGGGGCATTGAATCAATAAGGGTGCCGTCCATGTCAAAGATGGCGTATTGCATGTTGTTCATTCCTTCCCATTTGTAGGGTCTTATTTTTATCTATTTAATCACGTAACGTTCATTGTACAGGATTTGGCGTATTTCGCAAGAAAGGACTGAGAATTTACATGGCAAAATCATATCCCGTGCGCGATTATATTACGAATGTCTTAAACGGCATGGCGTGGGGGCTGTTTTCTTCTCTTCTAATCGGACTGATTATTAAGCAGATTGGGACCTTGGCCGGACTGGAAATTTTGGTGGACATCGGCAATGTGGCCCAACGCCTGATGGGCCCGGCCATCGGGGTCGGGGTGGCCTATGTCCTGCGGGCACCGGCCTTGGTGGTGATGAGCTGCGCCACGGTGGGCACCATCGGGGCGGGGACGCTGGTCTTTGCGGACGGGACGGCAACGGCGGTCATCGGTGAGCCGGTCGGGGCTTTTGTGGCGGCCCTGGTGGCGGCAGAGGTTGGCCGGCGCGTGGCAGGCAAGACGAGTGTGGACATTGTCCTGGTACCGCTGGTAACAATTGTTACCGGCGGGATGACAGGCATTTATCTTTCGCCTTTTTTTGCGGCAATGATGAAGAGTCTCGGGGCCCTGATCAATACGGCAACAGAATTGCAACCGATTCCCATGGGCATTGCGGTGGCGGTCTTGATGGGGATGATTTTAACCCTGCCCATTTCATCCGCAGCCCTGGCGATTGCGCTGAACTTAAGCGGCCTGGCGGCCGGTGCGGCAACGGTCGGCTGTGCCGCGAATATGATCGGCTTTGCGGCGATTTCTTTTAAAGAGAATGGCATCGGCGGATTTATTGCCCAAGGGATCGGCACGAGTATGCTCCAGGTGCCGAACATCATTCGCAACCCCTGGATCTGGCTGCCAGCGATTGTTTCCTCGGCTATTTTAGGGCCCATTTCAACGGCCCTTTTGGGCATGACCTCCAGCGCCGCCGGCGCAGGGATGGGGACCAGCGGCTTGGTGGGTCAGTTTGCCATGCTGGAAGTGATGGGTCACTCACCGGAGGTGCTCTTGCAAATAGCGGTGATGCACTTCATCGCACCGGCAATGATTTCCGTCCTGGTGGCCAAATGGATGACCCGCCGAGGCATCATCAAGGCAGGCGATTTAACCTTAAGTAAAATGGACTGATTGCCCCGCACCCCTTGACATGGGTATAAAAGGCGCCTATACTAGTTATCAGCCGGGGTGCACATGCTGAGATTAAACCCGTAGAACCTGTTGGTTAGTACCAATAGGGAGCAAATCTGTCTGACAGACCGGCGAAGGCCGGTCTTTTTTCATGGGTTCGTTCTGAAAGGAGGCGCACATGTTTGTAAATGGTAAAGAGATGCCCTTGGAGGCGCCATGTTCTGTCACAGACCTGGTCCAATCTCTGGGCTATGATGCGTCACGAATTGCTATCTTGCTGAACGGAACGGTCCTGCCCAAAGAGGCTTTCGCAACGACGGAAGTGTCTGCCGCGGACAAGCTGGAAATCGTTCAATTTGTAGGTGGCGGCTGATGTTGGCGGAGGAATTAAAGGCCATTCGCATCGCCCGCCACGGGCAAGAGGCCACAGAGAAGCTGGCAGCAGCCAGCATCGGGATTGCCGGCCTGGGCGGTTTGGGCTCGCATATTGCCATGGCGCTGGCCCGTATGGGCGTTGGGCATATGGTTTTGGCGGATTTTGACCGCGTTGATTTATCCAATATTCAGCGGCAAAATTACACCCTCGCCCAGGTGGGCGAGTTGAAAACCGCCGCCACCGCTGCCAACCTGATGGCCGTTCACCCGACCTTAGCGCTAAGCTTGTACGACCACCGTTTAACGCCGGACAACATTCCGGCGCTGTTCGGCCAGTGTGACATTGTCTGTGAAGCCTTTGACGACAGCGAACAAAAAGCCATGCTGGTGACCAGCTTGCTGACGAATACGGCTGTAAGGATCATTGCCAATTCAGGCATGGCAGGCTGTGCCAGCGGCAATTTGATCCAAAGCCGCAAGCGGTTTGACAGGCTTTGGCTCTGCGGCGACGGTGAAAGCGATGTTGCGACAGACGGTCATCTCTACGCGCCGCGGGTGGCCCTGTGCGCCAACCACGCCGCCTTACTCGTTTTACGCCTGGTTTTAGGCTATGATCAGCCTTAAAGGAGGAGAATTATGTCTGACGATAAGTTAATTTTAGGGAATCATTCCTTTGATTCACGTTTTATTTTAGGGTCCGGGAAATTTTCCCTGCCACTCATTCAGGCCGCGATCAATGATGCCAAAGCGGAAATCATCACCCTGGCCTTGCGCCGTGCCAATCAAGGCGGCCAAGAAAATATTTTGGACTTTATTCCGCAAGGGGTGACCTTGCTGCCCAATACCAGCGGTGCCCGCAATGCAGATGAAGCGGCCACTATCGCCCGCCTGTCCCGCGAACTGGGCTGTGGCGATATGGTAAAAATTGAAGTCATCCGCGACAGCAAATATTTATTGCCGGATAATGCGGAAACGGTCCGGGCCACTGAAATTCTGGCCAAAGAAGGCTTTACCGTATTGCCCTACATGTACCCGGATTTAAACACCGCCAGAGACTTGGTCAATGCCGGCGCTGCCGCCGTCATGCCCTTGGCTGCACCGATTGGTTCAAACCGCGGCCTATCCACCAAGGACTTTATCCAAATTTTGATTAATGAAATTGACCTGCCGATCATCGTTGATGCCGGCTTGGGTCGCCCATCTGAAGCCTGCGCCTGCATGGAAATGGGCGCCGCTGCCTGCATGGTGAACACCGCCATTGCCACAGCCAGCAACATTCCTGCCATGGCCAAGGCCTTCGCCGATGCGATTAACGCCGGACGCATGGCCTACCATGCCCGCTTAGGCCGGGTCCTGGACGCCGGCGAAGGCGCCAGCGCCTCGTCACCCTTGACCGGCTTTTTAAGAGATCCGGAGGACGACCATGATTGATCAAAACACCAACCACATGGAATACCAAGAAGGCATGGAAGCCATAGATGGCGCCTTAATGGAGGACATTGTCAAGACCATCCATCAAACAGATTTTGATGCCTTTACCGCAAAAGATGTCCGTCGGGCCCTCAATGCCGACCAACTTTCCGAGCTTGACTTTACGGCTTTACTGTCGCCGGCAGCTGAACCCTTCTTAGATGAGCTGGCCCACAAGGCCCAACAGCTGACGCGCCGCTACTTCGGCAATACGGTATCCCTTTTTACCCCGCTTTACATTGCCAATTATTGCGAAAACTACTGTGTTTATTGCGGCTTCAACAGCCACAACCACATTGCCCGTGCCAAGCTGGATTTTCCGACCATTGAAAAGGAACTGGATGCCATTGCCGCCACCGGCCTCAAAGAAGTCCTGATTTTAACCGGTGAAAGCCGCAATGCCTCCCCTGTTTCCTATATTGCCGAAGCCTGCCGCCTGGCTTCTAAAAAATTCCGCACCGTGGGGGTCGAAGTTTATCCCCTTAACTCTGATGAATACGCCGAATTGCACGCCGCCGGCTGCGATTACGTGACGGTATTCCAGGAAACCTACCAGCCGGATATCTACAGCGAGTTGCACTTAGGCGGCCATAAGCGCATCTTCCCCTACCGCTTTAACGCCCAGGAACGGGCCCTTATGGGCGGCATGCGCGGCGTCGGTTTTGCTGCTTTACTGGGCTTGGCCGACTGGCGCCGGGATGCGCTGGCAACGGGCCTGCACGCCACCCGGCTGCAGAAAAAGTACCCCCACGCCACCATCGCCTTTTCCTGCCCGCGCTTGCGTCCCATTAAGGGGCAGAGCGATTACCCCCACCGTGGCATCAGTGAAGCACAACTGCTGCAAATCATTTGTGCCTATCGGCTGTTAGCGCCTTACGCAGCCATCACCGTATCCACCCGTGAACGGGCCGGGTTCCGCGATAACATCATCACCATTGCCGCCACCAAGGTTTCTGGCGGCGTTTCCACCGGCATCGGCGAACACACTTCCGATGCAGAGAAAACCGGTGATGCTCAATTTGACATTAACGATACCCGCAGCGTTAAAGAAATGGCCGATACCATTCGCGCCCACGGCATGCAGCCTTCCTTTGCCGACGACATCTATGTCTAAACTCTTTGTCGTTACAGAACGCAAACTGGTCGCCGGCGATTTTCTGGAGCATTTGCGCCGCATCATCGCCGCACGACCGCACGCCATTATCTTGCGTGAAAAAGATTTATCTTTCAGTGCCTACTTGAGCTTGGTCGACCAGTTGATACCCCTTTGTGAAAACGCCGATATTCATCTCATTCTCAATTGGCGTGATCCGATGATACGCTATCCGGGGACCCTGGTGCAATTGCCCTATGCAGTGGCCAAAAACGGACCTGTCGGCACCCCCTTCGCCGTCTCGGTGCACAGCGTCGCCGAAATTGACCAATTAAATGACAGCCAGGCCGCCTATTACCTGGTGGGCAATATTTACGAAACCAGCTGTAAACCCGGAAAAGCCGCCTGCGGTTTAGCTTTTCTCACTGAATGTACACACGCAGCCCGACAACCCGTTATTGCAATCGGTGGCATTACGCCTGAGCGCGTCCCTGACATCCTAGCAACCGGTGCTGCCGGATATGCGGTGCGCAGTCCGCTGATGACTGCTGCCGATCCGGTTTCACTTATAAAACGTTTTCATCAATTTGAAAAAAAGGAGTCTCGCCAATGAGCAATTATCCAACCCAAATGGCTGCCGCCAAAGCCGGCCACATCACCCCTGAAATGAAACTCGTCGCTGAAAAAGAACACCGCACCCCTGAGTGGATTTGCGAACGTGTTGCCAAGGGGACCATTGCCATTCCCTGCAACATCAACCACAAAAGCATTTCCGCCGAAGGCATCGGTGACGGTCTGCGCACGAAAATCAATGTCAACCTAGGCATCAGCGGTGACGCCAAAGACTATGACCTGGAAATGGACAAGGTCCGCATGGCCATCAATATGGGCGCCGAATCCATCATGGACTTGTCCAACTACGGCAAGACCCGCGATTTCCGTACCGCCCTGGTCAACGAGTCCACTGCCATGATCGGCACCGTGCCCATGTATGACGCCATCGGGTATTTGGAAAAAGACTTGATGAACATCACCGCTGACGACTTTTTAGAAGTGGTGGAAGCCCATGCCAAAGAAGGCGTTGACTTTATGACCATCCACGCCGGGATCAACCGCCGGGCCGTGGAAGCCTTCCGCCGTGCCGGGCGCCGGATGAACATCGTCAGCCGTGGCGGCTCCTTGCTCTTTGCCTGGATGATGATGACCGATAATGAAAACCCCTTCTTTGAACATTACGACAAGGTCCTGGAAATCCTGCGGGCTTATGACTGCACCATTTCCATCGGCGACGCCCTCCGCCCGGGCTGCATTGATGATTCTTCCGACGCCGCTCAACTGTCCGAGCTGATTGAAATCGGCCACTTGACCAAGCGCGCCTGGGAGGCCGATGTCCAAGTTCTCGTCGAAGGCCCTGGCCATATGGCCATGAACGAAATTGCCGCCAATATGGCCATTGAAAAGCGTCTCTGCCATGGCGCCCCCTTCTACGTCTTAGGGCCCCTGGTTACAGACATTGCACCCGGTTACGACCACATCACCAGCGCCATTGGCGGAGCCATCGCTGCCCAAAACGGGGCCAACTTCCTTTGCTACGTTACCCCGGCGGAACACCTGCGCCTGCCGGACTTGGACGATGTCCGCGAAGGCATTGTGGCCTCCAAGATTGCCGCTCACGCAGCGGACATTGCCTTGAACTTACCCGGCGCCCGCGATCGGGACAACGCCATGGGCGATGCCCGGCATGCCCTTAACTGGCCTCGTATGTTTAAACTGGCCCTAGATCCGGAAAAGGCCCAGCGCTATTACGAAAGCACCCCCATCGCCGAACGCCACACCTGCTCCATGTGCGGCAAGATGTGCGCCGTGCGGACCACCAATCGGATTCTCAATGGACAAGACGTATCTTTTGTCACGGAAATTGAATCCTGCTAATCTTCCTCGGTTTTTCTGCTTTAATGCCATATACAAAAAGCGGTACGCTTGCCATTGCGTACCGCTTTTTGCATGCCCTGCCCCAGCTGGCAACCGCCATCGACAAGTCAGCCCCTTTCAAAGCCGGCAGCGCACCAAGGCGTCGCCCATAAAAGCTGCCGGCCTGAGAAAGAGGGCCGCACAGGCGAAAATATGGTATACTGAATGCCATCGGCTTAAACTGATTTTTAGGGAGGGACGTCCATGAGGAAAAATTCATCGCAAGGGCTCATTATTTTTGTGCTCATTTCCTTTATTTTATTTACAGCTAATTACACCCAGTACCAGCTGTCACCTTTGGCCCCGCAGCTGATGGATCTGATGCAGATTGATGCGGCGGCCTTTACATCGGCCTTTACGGCGCCGATGATTCCGGCGATTTTTTTCAGCCTAATCAGCGGCCTCTTGGTGGATCGGTATGGGGCACGGCCTATTTTAGGCCTGGCTGTGACCCTCATGGCCCTTGGCACGGTGGTCCGTCTTTTTAGCGACCAATACGCCGTTTTCTTTTTTGCCATGTTTTTATCCGGCTTCGGCCCGGCCTTTTTAAACGCCAATGCAGCCAAGCTCTTCGGGGCCTATTATACCTTGACGCGGGCCCACCGCGTACTGGGGATATCCTTTGCCTTCGGTTGTTTGGGCATGACGGTGGGCATGGGCACCACCGCTCTTTTGCCCTCCATCCGGGCAGCCTATCTGATAGCCGCCGTTCTATCGCTATTGGCGGTCCCGGCTTGGTGGGGGCTGGTTGAGAAAGCGCCGGTGGTTAAAGATCACTCGGACTTATCCTTGACCGATGGGCTAAAGGCGGTCATGGCCCACCGGGGCATTTGGGCCACGGCCCTGGCCCTCTTTTTCATAATGGGCGGCGCCCTCCTGGTTAATGCAACCATGCCCACGGCCCTGGCGTCTCGCGGTTTATCTGCTGTCGCCGCCGGCGGCTACAGTTCAATGATTACCGTCGGCGCCATTGTCGGCAGTTTTATGACGCCCTATATTGCCAATTGGCTTAAAAGCCTGCGCCGGGCGATTATCGTCATCGTCGCAGTGGGCATCCTGGCCCTGTCCCTGGCCTGGCAATTGCCGACCGGCCTTCCCCTGACGGCCGGACTTTTCTTATGCGGTTTCACCACCAGCGGTGTCCTGCCCCTGCTCTTAGCCATCCCCCTCAGCCTCCAGGGCATCGGCGTTCGGCTGGCCGGGACTGCCGGCGGCTTTATAGCAACCTTTGAACTCTTAGGCGCCGTCGTCATTCCCAGCCATGTAATTTTGCCCCTGGCCGGCGACCACTTGACCACCGCCTTTATCGGCGCCAGCTTATGCATGGTCTTGACGGTGGTGGCTATCTTTTTCCTGCCAACCTTAAAAACAAACCCGTAAAACATGGACCTACAGAGAATCCCCCGCAACCGGCTTTATAAAACCAGCTGCGGGGGATTTTTATATTCTCTTACGTATAAACTTTATTGCTGTAGGGGCAGCGGATAATCCGGTGCCCACTTGGCCACTTCCTGACGCAAACGGGCTTCATCCGCCTTCATGGCTTCCAGGGTCTGCTGCTGCAGATCCGCCATTTCCCAGCCCAATTGCTCGGCACCACGGCGAATAATGTCCCGGTTGCAACCGGCGGCGAAGTGCTTATCTTTGAATTTTTTCTTAACGCTTTTGACTTCCATGTCCTGCAAGGATCCGGAAGGCCGCACCAGGACACCGGCCCAGATCAGACCGCTTAATTCGTCCATGGCAAAGAGCACCTTTTCCATCTCGTGCGTTGGCTCCACATCGCTGCAAATCCCGTACCCGTGGGATAAAACCGCGTGAATCAACTCTTCTTCCGCGTCAATGGTCTCCAAAAGGCGACGGGCATGTTGCAAGTGTTCTTCCGGATAGGTTCCAAAATCTACATCGTGCAAAAGACCGACCATGGCCCAAAAATCTTTCTCGGCGCCATAGCCTAATTTATCCGCCATATAGGCCATAATCCCTTCCATGGTCAAGGCGTGCACCATGTGAAAGGGGTCCGGATTGTATTCCTTTAACAGGGCGATGGCATCATTTCGTTGAATATCTGTTTGCATCTCTATCCCCTCCTCTTGCCTGTAGCATAACAGATAAAAGGGCCTCAAACAAGGGGATCTTCCGGGCCATAGGCCAGCACAGCCCGAACGCAGGGCCGTCCATCTGCCAATTTGCCCTGGGCTAGCCAGCGATCTCCCTCCGCCAATACTTCTAAGGCGACACGTTCACCCAGACGAACTTCACGCAACCAGCTCATTTGCAAAAAGGTCGGCCGGTCCAGGGTCGCCCGGCGCCGCTGAACGGCCTCTTCAATCCAGTTGGCATAGCAGATATGGTTCACATGCCCGTTAAAGTCAATGGTCGCTTCATCCGCCCGCCAGACGCCTGCCGGCGTAAAGGGCCCCAGTCCGCGAAAGCGCAAACGTTTGACCGCCAACTGCCGCGCCCCTAAAGGCGCCGGCGCCATTGCGGCCATCACCGAAGCCGGTGCCTTGGCCACCGGAACCGGTCGGTGGGTCTGCCCATCGGCCAAGAGCCAGGCCATCCGGCCAAGGGCATAAGGCCCCTGGCCTGCCGATAGAACATAGTCCCGGTAAAAATACAGGTGATCGGCCGCGCTCCGCCGGGTAGAGCAGGTCACCCCTTGCCCTGACCGCGGCCAAGCCTCTACGGTCAAGGTGAAATCCGTCACCATCCAGGTGAGCCGGTTCGCCTGCACCGCCTCCGCCACCGGGCCTGCCTCATCTTTGAGGGCAGCTGCCGCAAAGATATGCATTAGGCCGGGGAGCGACAAATACCCACCCGCTTCCGACTGACCGTCGTCTACAACCGTTTGATAGCTGGTCACCCAATCCCTCCCTTGCTCTTATGAAAAGAGATGGCTCTGGAAATGGCCATTCACCGTCACCTGATCCCATGCCACCATGAAGGAATTCGGGTCCTTTTCACGCAAATAGCGGCGTAAAATCGGCATCTCATACTTGCTGACCACTGAAAAAATAATATAGGTGTCTTTGCCTGAATATGCGCCGACCCCCCGCCATACGGTTGCGCCCCGCTTTAAAACATTATTGATGTAGACCCAGTTTTCCGGTTGCTTGGTAATGACCAAAACGCTGACCTTGATGTTTTGCAGGTAGACCTTTTCATAAACAAAGGTGGTCACCAGCGTATAAATGACCGAGTAAATGACCGTTTCAAAGGGGTAGACGAAAAAACAAAAAATAAAGACCACTGCACTGATCATCAAAGAGATGCGGCCCACGCTGATATTGGGGTTTTTCATGGCCGCATAGACTCCTAAAATATCTACCCCGCCGGAAGACCCGCCGTAGCGTAAAATAAAGCCGCAGCCGAAGCCACTGATAATGCCCCCGATGATGGACAAGGTCAGCGGGTCGTTCACCAGAGGCGCCGCCGGAATGGGAATCCATGAAAAAGCAAGGGTTTCCGCAATGATGGTGAGGACCGTTTTGATAAAAAAAACGCGGTTCATGTATTTATAGGCAACAAAGAGCAGGGGGACATTGATGATGAAGATCACATAACCGGTCATATTCGCATGAATGCCGAAAAGTTGAGACGAGAGCATATTCCCAATCTGGGCAATACCCGTCACGCCCCCCATGTACAGTTCTATCGGCCCGACAAAAATATTCAGCCCGATGCCATACAAAGCAGCACCGAAAACACAGGCAATATAGCGACTGGCCGCTTCCCATTTGATTTCTTTCAAAAACGACTTGTTCATGTCCGACTCCTTTGCAATCCTGCCGTCTACACCCTCTACTATAATGGGAACTTGACCATTTGAAAAGAGGCGGGCGTTTTTTATTTTTTTCGCTCGTAGGTGTAATGTGATAAGACATATGTGACAGAAACAGATAAAAAAAGAGAGATACTCTGATACAATAAGTTTCAACCAAAAAACCAAGTATCAAAAGGAGTATCTCTCATGGCAAGTATAACCGAAGAAATGCGCTTTCGCCAGCGTCTATGTGAATATACAATCAAATATGGCGTCACAAAGGCAGCAAGAAAGTATCATACGAACCGCCAGTTCGTATACCGACAGTTGAAAAAGTACGACGGGAGCGTTAGGAGCCTTGCGCTGAAGTCCCGAAAGCCTCATTACAGCCCTAACGCCCATACAGAAGGTGAACTCGCCCTCATAAAACGCATGCTGAAACGCAACGGAATCTACGGCCTGGCAGAAGTCTATGTAAGATGTCTAAGCAAAGGCTACACCAGAAGCTTCGGCAGCATGTGTCGGCAGATACGCAAGAAAGGTTACAAGAAGCCGACAATACACAGGAAGAGCTATACAAACTACAAAAGAATGGACGGAGAATACCCGGGGCATAAAGTACAAGTAGACAATGGAGCAGAGTTCGTCAATGATGCAGAACGTACCGACAAACTTGGCCTATTTCAGAAAATAGCAGAGAGCCTGGGGATGCAGATCAGAAAGACGCGGCCCTACTCCCCCTGGCAGAACGGCAAAGTAGAACGTTCCCATCGCGAAGACGGAAAGATTCTTTATAAAAGAAAAGTATTCACCAGCGAAGCGGAACTTAAAAAGCAAGTACAAAAACATGAAGACCGCTATAACCGAACGGCAAAGACAAGTATAGACTTCAAAAGTCCTAATCAGGTAGTAGAAGAGTATTTCTCAAAGTGTAACATATGTCTTGACATTTAAGATTATGCAGAACTTACGGAATACAGAAAATCTTGAAGACTTTTATAAAAAAGCTTATGATGAGTTAAAAGCACTTGGTCTTCCTGAAAAGGTTGCTGAAGCAAAGGCATTAGACTACATTTATGAGAAAGGGGATTTCTTTGACTATGAAAAAAGATAGGGTAAGAAAAGAAGGTTATCCGGACGAAGAATGTATCTATATTTTGCAAGACGACACGAACGTGCTCAGAGACTGCGAACCGATTACAGATGAAGAGATTGCAGTGCTTGATAAGGCTTTTGAAGATAAACATGGAATCTAAGAAACTACTAAGGGGGCGTAAAAGTGAGTGCTATAGTTGTCTACCCGCCAGAAATTGAAAAGCTCTACCAAGAGATAAAGCCTTATCGTGGTCAGGATAAGGTTCCCCGCGAGATTGAGGAGAAAAGAAAACGTTTTAACGCCTGGATTGAAGAAAAAGAAAAGCTGCAAAAAGAGCTAATGTTTTCATAAAAACCACCTACCAAAAGTGAACTGCCTCCCCTTTCTTGGACACCAAGAAAGGGGAGCTTTTTCATGGTTTCAGATAACCGAATCAAGCATGATCCATTGACACGATCCTTGGCTCTTAAATTATTTGAACGGGGATTTGGGTACAAGTTTGTATCATCTCATCTTGGCATTCCTAGAGATACTGTGCGACAATGGTATTATAAATACAGTGCCATTGGCCCGGGAGGAGTGTTAATGATGGGTGGAAAGCAAAAGAAGTATAGCTATGACCTAAAGCTGGAAGCTGCCAAAGCAGTCGTAGAAAGAGGTATGAGCTACTCAGAAGCAATGGCTCTCTTTAAGATTGCTTCTTTAGCACCCTTAAAAAGATGGTGCAAGCTATACCGCGAAGGTGGTGAGATGGCTCTGCTTCCAAAAGCGAAAGGGTGCCCCGGTGCAAGCAAGTCAAAAGCTACAGAAGTGACTGAAGTGGACATGCTCAAGGCGAAAATATTACGCCTAGAAGCAGAAAATGCCTGCTTAAAAAAAGCGCAAGCCCTGAAAGCCTTAGAGCACTTCCCAACCGAACTAAAGTAGCCATTGTTTCGGCGCTTTCAGGGCAATTTTCACTTGCCATTCTTCTCGAATGTGTAGCATTAGCACGATCAAGCTATTACTACCTCCTTTCTCACCCACCAAAGCCTACACGTCCGGAACTTCATGAGGCGGTCAAAGAAATTTTTTCGAGAACACCAAACGGTTGCGGTCATAGGCAAATTGCTATGGCTTTACGTGCCGAATTAGACGTAAAGATAGCCAACAAAACCGTACTAAAAATCATGCATGACCTGGGACTTCATTGCCAAATTCGAAAGGTAAGAGCATCCACGAAATATAATGCCTATCATGGTGAACAGAAGAAAGTATTTGACAATATATTAAAGAGAGATTTTAATGCTAAGAAGCCCTGGGAAAAGCTTGGAACAGATGTGACGGCCTTTCAGCTATCTTGGGGCAAGGCTTACTTGGCACCGATTTATGACTTTGACTCAAAGGAAATTGTCGCCTGGTCTATTTCACAGAGCCCGACGATGGCACAGCAATATGAACTGTTAGATCAATTCTTCGCCAAGCTACCCAAAGACGCCCATCCCATCTTACATAGTGATCGTGGCTGGCAATACCAACATGGCACTTGGTGTAAGAAACTTAAAGAGCAAGGGATTATCCAGAGCATGTCGAGATTGGGCAACTGCTTAGATAATGCTGCAACAGAGCAGGTTTTTGGTCACCTTAAAGACGAGTTTTTCCGTGGTCAGCATTGGCATTCCTTTGAGGAGTTTAAGGAAGCATTAAATGCCTATATTGTTCATTGGAATACTTGTCGACGCCAGGTCAAATTAAAAGGACTGACTCCGGAGGAATTCCGAAGTCAGTCTATGATATAGTTTTTATTTATTTTGTCCAAGATTACGGGTGCAGTTCATTGCACCGTGGAATCGCATAGCCAAACCTGGAATGCGTCCAGAGCCCCTCAGCATTCACCGCAAAAAGCGTCGAAATCAGATTTTCCTGCCAGGGATAGGGTTCCAGCCCTATCCTTTTATATAAGCCTACCGCCTCACTGCCAAGACTTTTTTCATAGCCTAAAATGACCGCTTGCGTGGGAGTTTGATTGCCATATTTTTTCAAGACTCAAACTCCTTTGCTAAAATGTGAGCATAAGAAAAAGACCTTTTAACGACTTGTCCAGGTCGATTGTGATATACTATTGGCGTTGTCATTCCCATTCCGGCAACGGAAGGGAGGTGTCATGCATGCTAGAAGTATTGGCTTCTTTAGGCTTCCCTATCATAGCAGGTGTCATCACTCACCTCATCTGCAAATGGCTGGATAAGGAAGAAAGCAAATGACAACCAGCCTAAAACAAAAACCACCGGCTCACCCCCGGTGGTTTTTTTTGTGCCATACATGCTGGCATTGGCTTCTTTTGACAGGCGGCAAAGGCTCTGTCTTACTTAGATTATACCACATTTTGAAACGGTATCAAACATATTGTGCTTAACCCTGCACGGGAGATCGTGGATCACCTCGCTTAAATGATATCCGCTATGCCTTTTGCAAGGCTGGCGGCTTTTTTCATCATGCTGTTATTCTAAGCCTTTGAGTGTGATACGAGGGCGTATCAGCTTGATACCAAAATTACCATACATTTCTTCCGTGGCTATAACACCTTCAATGTAATCATTATCCACAAGCATTTTCATAATAGCTTCCCACATTGCCACGCTTACGCCAAGTGCCTCTGCTGAAATCCACGTATTATCAAATTCCTCGTATTCCATGCCGGTGCATAGTATCTTTAAAATCTTATATATAATCTTAAATTGTTCCATATCCTCACCTATTCCAAAATGTCGATGGATTTTATCTCGGATTCAAATATTTTAACCCATTGAATTGGCCTTTAACCGATAAAGCGTCTTGTCCTTCAGAAAATCAAATTAAAAAGCACATCTAACAAACGTTAGGTGTGCTTTATGGCATCATGCGCAAAATTTCGTTGTAAGCCTCTTCAATTTCTTTTCTGAAATTCGTACCCTCAAGCCCGGGTTCTGTTTGTTCACAGATTTCCCAGACAACTCTGTCGTTTAAATACTCTGCCACATCCTGTGAAAATTGTTCTATTTTCCTATAGTTTTCACAGATAAAAACTTCTAGCCAATAAGATAAATCATCTTCTTTTGCAGTCTTATCAGTTAAATAAATTTCTATTCTTTTTAGTATTTCTTTTATTTCATTCATCGTGTTTCACCCACCCTTTTCTTATCTTATCTGAAACCACAACAGAAACAATATCACCCGTATTTTGATTTCTAATAAAATACACCTTTCCTTTATTAAAAATCAATCTGCCGTCATCTTGTACATATTTAGCTTTTCCTTTAAGCAGTTGAATAATTTCCTCTTGGTTCATCAGGCCGTCATTTATGACCCTCTGTAAAGTTCTTGCCACGGCATGGTCGGAAAACTCAACTCCCGCCTTACTCGTCTCTCTGTAGAATTTGATGGCCTTTGCCTTAAACGCCGGCGTCCAATTTTTTTCTTCTAACTTTTTAAGCGTATATGCATTTAAGGTTGAATTAGGGATTTTATTTAATTCTTTTCTCAATATTATTTTATCATCTTTATCCGGGTCTTTCCATTTTTTGGACCAAACATCCTGCTTTTTGCCATCGCCCGGATAATAGTCCACTGTACACCGGCAGAAACGGTGACGCCTATACACGTCTTTCGGGACATCCGGGTAAGCATAGACGCCTGCCAATCCCTTGCACCAATCACAGCAGTTGCCTGCCTCTGTCCGGATAATTTTAGGCTTTAGACCGGCCTTATATTGAAAGTCCGCATTGGCCTTGATGGTATCATCGACGACAGACTGAGAAAAATTAACCACCGGTTCATCTAACATCCATTTTCCTTGGTCAAAGGTCTCATAGTTAGAGATCTTATTGATAATCCCGGCAATGCGATCTTGATTGATTTCCGGTTTAATGCCCTTGATGGATAATCCGGCCTGTTCGTTCAACAGTGTCTGTACATCGCGTGCATAGTCCCCAACAATGTCATAGTTATACTGTAAACTTGGCCCTATAATCCGTTTGGCGATGTTGTAGTACATTTTATCATCCGGCAAAACATCCGGTACAATTTCACTGCCGAAGGCATCAGCCAGTAGCTGACCCACCTCAATAGCAAACGCATTTGAATCTTGGTGGGTTGCTTCTTTATTGGCTAAAGCCCTTATTTTTTCCTGGATGATTTGGCTTTTTGCTGTATTGGGCTAACCCCGCGTGTGCGGGGAATACGCATCGAATAGCCGCGTGCCGTCGATAAAGCCGGAATCACCCCCGCGTGTGCGGGGAATACTCACTGATGGCGGCCAGGTCAACTTTTCTATTAGGATCACCCCCGGTTGCACTTTGGGGGTACATTTAGCCAATCTTTTATCCATCTCAGTCGCAGTAGACAGCCTTACCACAAGCGAAAAAAGTTTTTAAAAAATTTATAAAAACCGTCGAAATAGTGCCCGTGCCATATTATATTATAAGTACAGGAAGGGGAAATAACCTAACCGAGTAAAAACAAGGAGGTGAAGAAATATGGATGATATAACAAAAATCCTTCTTCTTGCTACAGCGCTGACAAATCTATCCACGGCAATAATCAGCTTAATAAGTAGCCTGAAGAAAGACCAGAAAAACGGAGAGCGAATAAGCCCCCCCTCGGAGGAAGTAAGTATATCATTCATTAAATAAAATGGAAACTGTAACCTTTATTATTAGCGTCATTGCCTTTGCTATCAGTGTTACCGCCCTGGTCTTAGCCCTAAAAAAGAGGTGATTGAATGGCAGAAAAAAGAAAATCTGTTTACAACCCAGAAGCACAAAAACGCTGGAATGAAAAAAACAAAGCCCGTCGCAGTTACATTAGCAAGAGAGGAACAGCCCGATCTTTCATTCGCAAAGATGCAACTGATGAAGATTTGGCAGAGCTAAAAGAGCTCATCGCCTTGCGGGAAGCTTGCTACCCGCAAAAGCTGGATAACGATAATAGTCCAATGGAAGAATGACAAAATAAACCCCGCTCATTGAACTGCCTCCCCTTTCTTAGGGTCCAAGAAAGGGGAGGCAGTTCATAGTGGTCGAGGGGCATTTTTGTGCTTGTCAGCTCATAGCATGCGTGACCTGGTCTATTTATCACTATAATGGTATCTACACGCCAAAATATCTATGTTTTCTCCCGATATCCGATAAATCAACCGGTCTTTTTCGTTGATACGTCGGCTCCAAAAGCCACTTAGAGCCCCGGTTAGTGGCTCCGGTTTGCCGATGCCTCCATGTCCGTTTCGCTCGATATCTTCAAGTAACTTGTTAATGCGTTTCAATGTTTTTCTATCTTCTGTTTGCCAATAGGTGTAGTCCTTCCAAGCGTTTTCAGTAAACCGCCTATACATCGGTTAAATCCCTGCTGACAATATTTCCGGCTTCCAACTGGGCCTTTGATTCCATCAGCCAGTCAAAGTTCTCTTTATTGCCCATAACGTGGATATTCTCCAACATGTTATTGTAGCTTTCTTCGGAAATAACTACAACATTTTTATTCTCTTTCCTGGTAACCACCAGCGTTTCAAAATCATCGGTGACTTGATCAAGGTGCTCTTTCATATTACCGCGAAACTGCGAATAATTGATGGCAATCATCTTTATAACCCCCTTATACGCCCATTATAAGGTACAATATCTTGTACGTCAATGCCGATTTAAGGAAGAAATCCAGCAGAAAATACCCCTCAAGAGCATTTTCTGTTTATGGGCTTGCTCGCCCCCACTTGCCTGTTCTGCAAGTAGGCGTAACCCTGCACAGGCAATGGCGTATCACCTTCGGAAATAAATAAACTTTCCATAAACTTCACCTTTTCCTATTGATTCAATACGCGTAAACACGCATAATTCAAGCATAGAAATGGGATATTTAATGAAGAGAAAAGGCCCGGAAAAACTTTTACAAACGACACTGAAAAAGCCTTTTACCAAACACAAGGGAATCGACGAAAACTTGGCAAAAGCCACCAGCAAAAAACTGGAGCTACAAGGCTAGCCCCGGTTAAGGAGGTATGGCCCATGAAAACAACCTATCCCATCATCATTCACCCCCAAGGCAAAGAGGGCTACCACTTTGTAGAAATTCCGGACTTAGACGGTTGTACCCAAGGCAAGAACCTTAACGAATGCTTAGAGATGGCAGCGGACTATATTAACCTTTGTATTCTTGATTACGAGGAGCGCAACAAGCCGGCCCCGAAACCGTCACCTATAGCAAACATTCATATCGACGAGGGCAATATTGTCATCCTCGTGCCTATCGACACCATCCTTTACAGGCAAGAAATAGCTCCAAGCCGGTCAAAAAAGCCCTGACAACCCCACTGCTTAACAAAAAACTGAGCAAAACAGCATCAACTTCTCCAAGGTCCTACAAGATGCTTTAATCAAAAAGCTTTGCTAAACCATCTACTTGGCCTTTATATGCATTATGCGTATAAAAACCATTAAAAGGAGAATACAACCATGAAATTAACCTACCCGGCTATTTTTTATCCCTCTGAGAACGGTGGGTACACCGTTTCCGTTCCCGACCTCCCCGGCTGCACCTCTGAAGGCAACACCCTGGCAGAAGCCGTTGAAATGGCAACAGACGCTGCTTCCGGCTGGGTGGTAGATGAGTTAGAAGATGGACGCGCCATCCCCGCGGCAAGCAGTATGCAAGATATTACCCCAGACCAGCCCGGCTTTACAAACCTTTTGGTCCTGGATATGGATACCTACACCGAAAAATAATGAGCATTCCAGAAAATCTCGCTTTAATAATGAGCAAAGAGTTGCCTGGGACGTTGTTCATTCAGTGGCCTATAAAGATTTATTTAATCGTATTTCAGACAATCGAGAACTAAACCAATTAGCGTATAAAAAGACTGTGGATATGCTAGCGCACCGTACGGGAACGCTGTTTGAAGATATGTCCGTCATTGATATGGAAACAAAAAAAGTGATCGGCGTGCAAACGCATAGTACAGTAGTCAACATGGTCGAGAAAAACCACAGCCTAGAAGCTGCTCGTGCCAAAAACATTAACAAGCTAGTTTTACACAACCACGGTTCAAACCTCCCCCCGAGCGGAAGCGATATTGTTGCTAATGGGTACTATGGCAATGAAATAGGTCTTGTCGCCTGCCATGATGGCAGCGTTTACCTATATAGAGCCGGTAAAAAATCGGTGACCAGGGAAATGATTGACACAACCATAGACAAGTATAAAAAAGCAGGGTATAATGACCTTGAGGCATACAAAAAGGCATTTAAACAGCTAAAGGGGGATTACGGGATATGGGTAGAAAAACTATGAAAGAACATCAAAAGTGCTATACAGATTTTTATCCTGAATACGAGCCCGACCCGGATTTTGACTCGAAAACCGTTGCAGATTACGATAAGATAATAGCTTCTGAGGCTAAAAAAACAAAAGGGAAAGCCTGGTCTGATTTCACTTTACAAGAATTATTAGCATAAGCCACCCAACTCGGGTGGCTTTTGTGTTGAAAGGAGACGGCTATGGAAGAATTTCGTACGATATACCGCATTTTGAAAATCTTACGGGAGGCCATGGAGTATGAAGAGTTTGACACTGCAGCTATTTCGCCCGATACTCTAGATATTAGTAAGCCTAAATGGGAGCAGCTAATGGCTATGCTGGTTAAAAACGGGTATATTGAAGGGGTTACGGTCATCCCTCTTTTAGGCAGACCAGCCGGCATCAAATTATCCCATCCTCGTATCACCTTAAAAGGTTTGGAATACTTGCAGGAAAATTCCATGATGAAAAAAGCTGCCAACCTGGCAAAAGGCATAGCAGATATCATTTAAGCGAGGTGATCCACTATCTCCCGTGCAGGGTTAAGCACACGACCTGGACAAGTCGGTAAAAGGTCTTTTTTGTATGC
Source organism: Peptococcus niger (assembly GCF_900101835.1). Classification (NCBI taxonomy): domain Bacteria; kingdom Bacillati; phylum Bacillota; class Clostridia; order Eubacteriales; family Peptococcaceae; genus Peptococcus; species Peptococcus niger. Next base: position 30,819 of record NZ_FNAF01000009.1, on the reverse strand, counting down.
CAAAATTTGGTTGCCCGACCTAAAACAGGAACGCCCGGTCATGGCGACGACCTAAAAAGCCTAGGCGCGAAAGGAGACATACTTATGAAAACGGAAGATCTTAAAAAGTTAGGCCTGACGCAAGAGCAAATCGACGCCATCATGGCAGAAAACGGTAAAGACATCAAGGCCGAGCAGGACAAGACAGAAGGCCTCAAAAAGGAGCGGGACAGCCTGCAAAGCCAGCTATCCGAAGCCAATGAAACCATCAAGGGCTACAAGGACATGGACATTGATGCCATCAAGAAGTCCGCCGGCGACTGGGAAGATAAGTACAAGGCCAGCGTCAAAGAACTAGAAGACATGCGCTTTGACAGCCTTTTAGACAAGGGCCTGACCGGGTCCGGCGCCTACGATGCCGACATTGTCAAAAAACTGCTTGATCGGGAGGCTTTAATCGTCAAAGACGGTAAGCTGGAAGGCCTGGACAAGCAACTGGCCCATATGCAGGAAAAGCGCCCCTACCTCTTTGAGCCCAAGAAACCGGAGGCACAGGAACCGCCCGCAGGTGATAAGCCGACCGGGGCCGGCTTCCAGTCTTTTGTACCGCCGGCCAGTGGCGACGGCGCCAGCGGTAAGAGCAATCACCCCCGCGTGTGCAGGGAATACTCTGTCCCATGAGCTGCAGTAGTGGCTGCTGAGGGATCACCCCCGCGTGTGCGGGGAATACATAGGCTTCTAAGTCCCTGCCAATCCTCATGCGGGATCACCCCCGCGTGTGCGGGGAATACTTTGCGGATGTATCCGGCATGAGCGTCGCTGAGGGATCACCCCCGCGTGTGCGGGGAATACTTTTCATGTGTGCGATTTCGTATTCTACTAACGGGATCACCCCCGCGTGTGCGGGGAATACTTTGACGAGTACTTGCAAAGCAAGGCTGGAGAAGGATCACCCCCGCGTGTGCGGGGAATACGTGTAGCTACTGCCTTGCGTGGTCAGCGTGCTGGGATCACCCCCGCGTGTGCGGGGAATACGCCAGCATAAAGAATTTTAAAGATGATGCAAGGGGATCACCCCCGCGTGTGCGGGGAATACCCGGCAGAAGAGAGGGACGGAATCATCAACCGGGGATCACCCCCGCGTGTGCGGGGAATACGGGACGGGCTTGGCGATGTATACGACAAATTAAGGATCACCCCCGCGTGTGCGGGGAATACAATGGCACAATATGCAAGAAAAAACCATGCTAAGGATCACCCCCGCGTGTGCGGGGAATACCCACATAAGCCAAAACAAGGTTTTGAGCTGCCGGGATCACCCCCGCGTGTGCGGGGAATACATAGGGCGCAGGAATTTTGGGAAACGTATATCGGGATCACCCCCGCGTGTGCGGGGAATACCGGACCAATTCCCCCTCGTGAATATCAATCACGGGATCACCCCCGCGTGTGCGGGGAATACTTATCATCTACGGACGCCGCACCATCGACACCGGGATCACCCCCGCGTGTGCGGGGAATACCCTCCACTTCTTTAAACGTCATCCAATCACGCAGGATCACCCCCGCGTGTGCGGGGAATACTCGTTTCCTTGCATTCCGCTTCAGTGAATCCCGGGATCACCCCCGCGTGTGCGGGGAATACTTCAAGTAAGTCCGCTTGATGATAGTACGTCTAGGATCACCCCCGCGTGTGCGGGGAATACGAAAGGAGTGACGGCCTAGTGGACCCGATTGTAGGATCACCCCCGCGTGTGCGGGGAATACTTCCCAATTCAAAACTTACTCCTCAATTTTTCGGGATCACCCCCGCGTGTGCGGGGAATACATCGCCCTGGCGTCCGAACGTATCCAATCTGCCAGGATCACCCCCGCGTGTGCGGGGAATACCCCTCCCTAACAGCTTATCTCACGATTCGGTTAGGATCACCCCCGCGTGTGCGGGGAATACTTGCGCAGGCCTGTACCTGCGAGATCGCTATCGGGATCACCCCCGCGTGTGCGGGGAATACGAATATGACTGTAAATATCCAATGTGGTGCTTGGGATCACCCCCGCGTGTGCGGGGAATACGGCCGGTGCTCTGTCGAGGGGTCTCGGCTTTGGGGATCACCCCCGCGTGTGCGGGGAATACTTCCTGTTGCGTCATGCCGGCAACCTCTGCAAAGGATCACCCCCGCGTGTGCGGGGAATACGTATATCACGTTATTTTTCAACTTCATGCGTCAGGATCACCCCCGCGTGTGCGGGGAATACAGATGGGCTACTCGGCTGCAGCCACTGCCGGAAGGATCACCCCCGCGTGTGCGGGGAATACTTACCACTAAAGAAGAAATAGAGTCATTTTATAGGATCACCCCCGCGTGTGCGGGGAATACTCGTACTCATACTCGGCAAATTCCCGGGCGGCAGGATCACCCCCGCGTGTGCGGGGAATACCTTCAGGAAGGCTTTGTTCAAGAGCGGCTTTAGGATCACCCCCGCGTGTGCGGGGAATACATCCAGTAGATGCCCGTCTGCTCACGCAAGTAGGGATCACCCCCGCGTGTGCGGGGAATACTTCGTAGATGATCTTTAAAAACTATCACAAGAAGGATCACCCCCGCGTGTGCGGGGAATACGTATTGCTGACTGCCGTCACCCCCTCCGGCGCAGGATCACCCCCGCGTGTGCGGGGAATACAGTCAAGCTCAGACACCGGAGCTACCGGGCCGAGGATCACCCCCGCGTGTGCGGGGAATACTTGCTCTTGTTGCAGGTGCTATTGGATTATTGGGGATCACCCCCGCGTGTGCGGGGAATACTTGGCAAAAACGTATTCCACCAGGCCGGTGGTGGGATCACCCCCGCGTGTGCGGGGAATACTTTCTTCCCGGGAGTAGGGCAACTCGCGGCTCAGGATCACCCCCGCGTGTGCGGGGAATACAGGCCCTAATGGGCGAACACACCGTCGCAAGCGGGATCACCCCCGCGTGTGCGGGGAATACTTCAGGGCTCGGACTTGTAGGGCAAGGCAATGAGGATCACCCCCGCGTGTGCGGGGAATACGCACGACCGGGGAATCGGACACGGTACAGCGTAGGATCACCCCCGCGTGTGCGGGGAATACTC
>NZ_FNAF01000009.1:0-25568 GCF_900101835.1 Peptococcus niger | reverse complement strand
GCAATGAGGATCACCCCCGCGTGTGCGGGGAATACATTGCGGAGGGGATTTACTAATGACTTTAACCAGGATCACCCCCGCGTGTGCGGGGAATACGCTCAAGCGGCCTTAAACCGGGAACGGCTTGAGGGATCACCCCCGCGTGTGCGGGGAATACTTATGGACCGGCAAGCGGCGGCTCTAATGTTCGGGATCACCCCCGCGTGTGCGGGGAATACTTAAAGACAACTATACGAATAAGGCGGACCGGAGGATCACCCCCGCGTGTGCGGGGAATACAGTAAAAAGATCCCATGGTTGACGCCTTGTCATTTTAATTGATCCCTGAATTTATTCACTTTGCTTGCCAATTGATGGGTTTGTTGAGCGTCTGATAGGGCGCGATGCTGGACTTGCTCGGATACGCCGTAGGCTTGCAATGCGGTTTGCAATTGATAGTTTTCCAAGAGTGGTTTTTCTTTTTTGACGAGGGCTTTAAGGTCAATGCTTTTATTCGCAATAGGCGTCAGTTGACATTTGATAAAGGCCTGCTGCAGGAATCGCAAATCAAAGTTAATGTTATATCCCACCAAAAGGTGCTCGCCGATGAAGGCTTTAAATGCTGCCAGAACCTGTCCCAAGGGCTGGCCTTGCGTGTCCAGCAGGGTTTGATCAATGCCGGTGAGTTGCTCAATTTGTTTTGGCAATTGTCCATCATGAGCAAGCAAGGCGGAAAATGTTTGCGTGCCCTCCGGGCCAACTTTAACGGCCCCTATTTCTATAATAGCATTCTGTGCCGCATCTAATCCATCTGTTTCAAGGTCAATCACAACATAAGTCGGTTCAATTGGGGCGTTTGACCGGGATGTCTGATGTTTCTTGGCCTGATGATGGTGGGCTGCACGGCTAAAGCCCTTTTTCAAGGCGGGGCGCTCATCTTCTGCTGACGGAATTAAGACCAAGGGGATGCCTTCATAATCGATAACATGTCGGTCGGTCTGCCAGGTTTCAAAACGATAACCGATTTCATTGCGGTAACTGTAACTCATGGTGGCTTCACCAACGCCGACGTTTTCTGTAACGCGCTGCCATAAATGTGCCCGAACGCGCGTATTGAAGTTACCGACGTAGACGCCGGTGGCAATTTCCTGCATCCATTTGGTCAGGTCGCCACGCAAGGAAGCCGGCGTCTTTTTCAAGGTGATGACGGTTAAGGGCAAGTCAACCACCCCTTTCGCTGTAATTGACGCCGTATTTAACCAAGCTTTCACGATCATCCCACAAATGGATGGTATCTGCCTGACAGCTTTCATCCAGGGGAATATCGAGCAAGATCTGCAAGTCCTGCACCATTCGGCTCATCAATTTTCCATCGGCAACGGCATCTCTTATGCGCAAGCGCGTGACCCGGCCGATGTCATCATCTGGGCCACAGGTGGCGGCAACGTCAAAGGCTATCGGAATGGTGAGCTCCGCCTTATACAGGTCGGCAACATCGTAAACAAAGGCTTTATCATGACCGGTGTGAATAAAGCCCAAGCCCGGTGAACAGCCCAAGGCGACGATAATGCTGTGCGCAACACCGTAGAGGGCAACATTCGCAGCGGACAAGGCTTGATTAACCGGCGTGGCATTATCATAGTTATCCGGGTCGTAAACACGACCGTCCCAAGGGATATTTTTAGCTTTGGCCTGCCGGCGATAAACGTTGCGCACCCGGGCCCCTTCCCGACCACGCAACTGCTGCATGGTCAGTTTGCTGACGTCTTCATCGGGAAAGCGCATTTGGTACATTTTTCGCGCCACCGTCAGCCGGGAACGGGTATTGGAAACCAAGGCCGCTTGTTTTTCCAAAAACCGGGTCGAGTGGGCCAAGGCCCGGCCATGGGCGTAATAACGCACCCCCCGTTCCCCGACCCAAATCATCCCGGTACCCGTATCGCCGATGAGCTCAACCGCCCGGTGGCTAATATCTGTCCCCGGTCCCAACAGCAGGACACCAATCATCGCAACAGGTATGCGCACCGTTCCCCGGCTATCCGATACGGTGATGGCGCTGTCCTGCCGGTGAATCTTGGCGTGCTCAAGGTAGATAAAGCTGACCCGGTCCCCGATGCGCGGCAACTCGGTCAAATCGGTCTTTTTTGCGCCAAAAGATTGGTCAGATTTCGCCATGGCGTCAACCTTGCGGAATAACGGTCATCATACCGAAGCCGTAAGCCTTTTTCTTGCCAATCCCTTGGGTAAGGGCCTGGCGAAACAGGTCGGCATCGCCAATGGTTAACACGCCTTCATAAACCGCTTTATTCAGCCGAATTCTAGGCTGATTTTGCTTACGCAGCAATAAAGATCCGCGCTCAACAATGGTAAACTCACCAGGCTCCAAAATAAATCCATTGCTTTGCGCCCGTTTAAGCAAAAAAGCTTCTTGCTTCTCAATCGCCAAAAGGGGAACGATACGCCCCCGGCCTTCCGCACGATTGGCCAGCGCTTCAACCGGGTTCAGCGTCACGCGAAAACGTGCCGGCATGCCCGCTTCAAGCCTTTCTAAAAAAGCATCGTAGGATTTGGTTTGCACCGAACCGGGCACGCCATAACGCTCTAAAGCCCCGACATCCGGAGCTGTTTCACTCACAATAAGGAGATAGCGGTGTCCGTTTAAATTGTCCAGACGCCACAATTTACGGGTGCGAATGCCCTTGGCCTGTTCTTGCGGGAAGCCGGACTCCACCCAATGATGGTAGGCGCCCAAGTGTGAGAGATCTCGTAATTGACGGCGATTGTTCAGGTCTATTTCTACACGTGACAGATACATTTTAACCCCCTATCGCCTTAAATGCATCGTGGTCCGTTGCCGGCGCCGGAAGCGGCACCTCTAACACCGCCACGGCCTCTGCCCTATTGGCAAAGCGACGATTTTTCTGAGAAAAGGATATTGGCCGGTCCTTCCGCCAATGCCATTGGTCTGTACCAAGGAGGTCCGCATCGGCATAAAGGGTCAGCTGTTCAGAAAGCCGGTCAGACGGTTTATCCCGGGTCTGTTTCGGCAACTTGGTCAGATTTTCAATGACACCGCCGGGGCAAACCGCCAGCAAAAAATCCACCGGTACAGGCAAAGAGCGGCGTCCCATAAAAGGTTGAAAATATGGCGCACGAATGGCCGCTGCCAGGTCGTCTATAAAGGCCTCATCCCGGTGACCAAGGGCTACAATAAACACAGCATCCTGCAAGTAGTACCGGTTGGTGACGTAGTTGCGGTCCAAGGTCCCTTTTTTCGTATATTTCTGTGCAATGTGATAATCGCGCAGCAAACTGCCGCTGCGGTCCACGCGTACCGCAAAATCCAATTCATTGAGCCGGGCCAAGGGCTCGTCCTCTTTTCGCCGGTAGCCGCAGCAGGCAGCCAAAAGACCGATGATGCCGCTTTTGGACGGATAAAGGTCTGTCATCCGCGTTTCAAAGTAAGAATCGGTCCCCCAGGCCTGCAAGGGCCCGGCGCACTTTAATAAAATGGTTTTCACAAGACATCACCCATTAGGCCAAATCCATCTGCAATAAGGCATCACTCAAATCGTCCAATAAAGCGAACAGGCTCTCCTTGGCATCACCGATGCCGGCCAGTGAATCTTCAGCAGAAGGCGCCAGGTAAAGCGTCAAAAGCGGCGCTTTAACAAAGCCTTCCACCTTACCGTATTCATCATGTAAACGCTGTAAGGATTCGAAAACATAGCCATCGCGAGACCGCACCGGTCTTTCAAAAGCGCTGACCAAATTGACCGGGCGATCTGATCGCAGGCTGACGATAACCGCCTGCGGCAGCGTTTGCTGGGCAAAGCTCGTTGCCTTCCCGGTGGGCATGCTGTTGGCAAAGGCCTCAACGAATAAGCGTAAAGCATTAACCGTTACCTCCTGGTCTCCCAATTGATGCAGCAGCTCATGAACGGCCACATTCGCATAGCGGTATAAGGTCGATGAGTTAAATTCAATGGTGCCCAACATACCTGCACCGGCATTATCTTCCGGTCCCTCATCGTCTACAGCGGTATAAAAGTCAAACTCGCTTTGAACGGCATGGGTGGAAATGGCATGGGCCACCTGGGCAGAGGCATCTTCATTTAAGGACGGATCATCTGCGACCATGCGCCCAAATAGAGCCAGGTCAATAGACGGGTTATCTTTTAAAATGGCCTGGAGGGACTTTTTATCGTCCATGCCGGCCAGGGCTGCGGCAGCCAATTCTTCTGCTTGGCGATGACCGATAAAGAAAAGCGCCTTTGCCCGTTGCTTATCCGTTTTTACCCCGGCGGCATTGATGGTCGATTCCGCCAAAAGCATGGCCTCTTGGTCGGATTTTGCCGGATCAATTGCCTGGATCTTATCGGCCAAATAGCGGACAATTTCAAGCGTACGCACGCCTACTTTTGCCTCGCCGCCATGGTCTTCGAAATAAAGCCGGATGGCTCTTTTCCAGCTTTGAGAGCTGACCCGTGACCGCCTGGCACCGCCGTACATGGCCGTTTTCGGGCTTCCGGTATCATCCCGGTTAATATTGGACGGCGGCAAGGTTTGAACAGCGTGAACATCTAAAAATAAACGATTTTGATTAGGCATCTTGGTCTTGTCCTTTCTTGTCAAAGCGATAGTAGTGCCGTGCCCAGTTGAGTCTAAGAGATTCTTCATAGCCCCTGCTGAACCAATACAAGTCCTTGGCCAATTGCGGATAATCCACGGTTACATTGGTCTTCGCCCGCAGCAGCCGAATCATCTGACGCAAATGATGGAGCAATTCATCATAAGTGGTGGCCGTAATCAGCGCATTAAAGCGTCGGTCGACTGCCAGCTTATTGTTCCCTTGTCGCAGGGCTTTTAAGGCGTCCCCCATATTGCTAGCCGGCCTTACGTCAGACGTCTCCTCATCGGCCCCGGACCAAACGCAAGTGCTTGACCCTTGCTGATGCAGAGCAAACAACTGCAGGGTATGAATAATGGCCTTTTCTTCATGGCTCAGGTCAGCCCCGCTGCCGATAAAGTCCTCCGGCATTTGCGCGTAAACAAAGGGCAAAATGCCAACAGCAGCACTTGCCGAACTGCCAACCGACTGCCTCAAACTGGCCAAGGCAGCGCGCCCCGCCGGTATTTTTAAAAGCGGCACAAGCTGATGCAAGACAGCTGCCGTCACGGCTGAAACAGTGGGCCTATCTTTCTTGTCTTCGCTCATGGATCCTCCTTTACGATAACCGTTTGTGCAACGATCCGCTGAAACGGTTGTATGCTGTCGCAATATTTTCCGTTTGCTCGTCACCCGTCACAATTCCTTTAAAATCACGCGTCCCCGCTTCATGCCAAACGTCTTCCGCTGCCTGCAGCGACAAGTCTTTCAAAGTCTGACGCCAGCAGGTCACTTGCTGCTCCTTATCGTCATTTGCTTGTAATGACGCCAACCACTGTCTAAAGGGCCCATCGATGGCCGCATAAAGCGCTTCACTTTTGCGATTACAGTAGCCGGTCTTTTCTTTATCCGGAACATTGCGAATTTCGGCGATTGTCTTCATAAACCCGCGGTAAAGGCCGTCAACCACCAATTTAACCAAGTCAACCTCGTCATTGATGCGGGAAACCCAGCCCTGGTCCACCAAGTCTGTCAACAAAAAGTCCCCTACGATAAGCCGGTCGTAAATCATATTGATTGGTACCCATGACGTCGCCCCGCCGTTATCCTCCATACTGATGGCCTCCAGGGCAAGGGTCGGCTTATGAATATTCTTTTTAACGGCCTTGTACCAGCTGATGACAGCCGGCTTGTGATGCTGCGCCTCATTCTTTGCGTCACCTGTTAGGGTCAAGAGTCCGAACGACCGCCAAAGGGACTGGTGATAGCGATGCTTGCGCGGGGTAAACTGGTCTTTATTGGGCCCGGTTTGGTTGTACCGCCATAGGGTCATTGGCTCAATAAAAGCATTTTGATGGTCAATTTCCGGCAGTTTAACAATTTGAAAGCTAAATGGTTGGGATAGGTCCGTTTCCGGATCCATATAAATGGCCCGGCCCCAATTGGTATACAGGGCGGCCAAGTTATCCACCGGCGAACCCTCAAAAGACCGTCTCACGATTTCTGCACCGCTAAACTCCCAACAGGGGGTCTGCCGGGACAGGGAATAGGCCTCCTGCTCCGGATGAACCAATACCAAATTGAGCATCAATGTTTCAAATAAATTTTTCCCGTTTAAAATCACGCCACCAAGGTCAAAGATCCACCCTTTGGAGGCCTTGTATTTTTCTTTGCCAAAGATGACCTTGTCCGACAAACCGCAATAACCTTGAAAGGTCAAGAGCCAGCGAATGACCTCTTGCGGCGTCAGGCGATTTTTATTGTCTCCGGCTTCATACTTTGGTGAAAAGAGCGAAATTTTATTACCGCTTTCTGAAATCAACCGGTTAATATTTTTACCGGCGATCGCGGTCGGCTCACTCTTGTTCAACTTATCCGCCGCCACCACAGCTTGCGGCACCTGATAAAAGGGATAAACCTCATCAAATAAGTAAAAGCGATCGTGCCAAGCCGCTAAATAATCGCCAATGACCGCCGGAAACTGCCCGGCCTCCCATAGGTCAAACCAGGTAACCATCACCTCATCAAGATAAGCATCCGAATCGGCCACATCCGCCCTTGGCAAAAAACGGTCGTCCAAGGGGAGCTCCGGATACGGCTCGCCCCTTGCATCTACCCGGGAAAAGACCGTGTGCAACACCGCTAAAAGCAGGCGCAAAACAGCAAAATCCTGGGCCTTCATATCTCCTGCCAGGTCAAGGTAGCCATGGGCCTCCGCAAACAGTTCCTGCAAGGAAACATCCCGGGTCTTGCCTTTTTCATCAACCACCACCGGAATCCACGGTTCATCTAATAAATTAAAACGACTCAATGTCTCACATCCTTTCGTACAACAAGCCCAAATCGGCGTCATAGGTCAGCCGATACCCATTGAGCACCGCCTGCCCCTTTTCATCAAAGACCAACCCCAGCTCACCCTTGAGCCAATGCGCCTCCTGCCATGCTGCCAAGTGTTTTCGGTTATACGCCTCCAATTCATCAATCGTCGCTTGAATCAGATGGGGACGGCAGACCACCTGCGGCAAGCGCAGGGTGTTTTGTGCCATTTTCTTGGCCACTGCCCGGTCACCGATTTGCTGGGAGATATCCTCCCGCTCGGAGAAGAGCCCATACCCGGTCCCTCGCTGAACCACCGCAATAATCTCAATTGATTCCGTGGTATCGCGGACTTGCGCCTGGGCCCTGACCTCATTGTCATTGGGCAGCGACTGGTTTGTCCATCCGATTAAACTGGCGCGGCGACGCCGACTTTGACGCAAGATGGGTTTCTTGAGGCAATAGGTCCCGGCCTTTAAGTCCTGGGTCTTGAGCGACGCCTCCATATTTTTTATATAAGTATCATATTCTTCTTTTATCCCGTTGTCAATATTTATTTCTTCATCTCCATATACTTTTTGTACTAAGGGGGAAATGTCTGCCGGCAAATGCAGGATTTCAGGCAAAAAATACTGCGTTCTTGCCAACAGCGCCGCTGCATAGACAGCCCTTGAACCACTGTCAAAGTCGAGGCCCTCATCGGTCCCAAGCACATATAAAACAGGCCTTTCGCAGCCGGCCGGCCGGGCAAGGGGCTGCCCCCGGTTTTGACGATGGCGGTGCAAACGGCCGATACGCTGGATTAACAAATCCATCGGCGCCAAATCGCTGATTAGCACATCAAAGTCAATGTCCAAGGATTGCTCAATCACTTGGGTCCCAATGATGATATGCCGGTCGGGGCGCACCTGGTCTTTGCCAATCATCGCCAGCAGCTGCTCTTCTTTTTTCACCCGATCGGTAGCGATAAAGCCGGAGTGTAACAGGCTCACCGCCGAAGCACCGTAACGGTCTATGCAAGCGCGGGCTAGGTCTTGCGCCCGTCTGACCGTATTCACCACAATGCCGATGTTCCCGCCACGCGCAAAGAGCTTATCCAGCAGGGGGTAAAAATCATCCTCAGCCAACCGCTTAATTTCTACGGCCGTATCCCTCTCCTGCGGGAAATTAGACTTTTGGCAGATGGCATTGCCATCCGTATAGGTTAAGAGCGGATAAGCGTCAATCGGCGCTGGCAAAGCAGGCGCCTGCCCTGCCCGGTAGCCTTGTTTCCCCCGCAAGTAAGCATCGACCAGCTTGAAGCGCTGGGCAGCCGGCAGGGTGGCTGACAAGAGGATCACCGGCACCCCATAAGCGCTCAGCCAGGTAAGTGCTTCATATAAATAGTGGCTCATATAGGCATCATAGGCATGCACTTCATCAATGATCACCACTTTTTTGCTGAACCCCAAATGGCGCAAGGCCAGGTGTTTCTGCTTCAAGGCGACCATGAGCATTTGATCGACTGTGCCGACGACAAAATCATCTAAAGCGGCCGTTTTCCGGCCGGAAAACCATTCATTCACCAAGAGGTGGGCTTCCGGATCGTCTAAATCGTCTAGATTAACCTGCCGGGCCAAGCCGGCGAACTGGGGGTTCAGCGCAGCTTTTCCGTGCAACAGGCGAATGGACAGCCGGTCATCCCCGTCTTCCGCCAAGCGATCCAGCCAACTTTTAATCCGTGGAAAAATGCCATTTGAGGTGGCTTGGGTGGGCAAGCCGAAGAAAATACCACTGCGGCCGGTTTGAAAGGCCAATTGTTCAGCCCCAACCAAGGCGGCCTCTGTTTTACCGCTGCCCATCGGCGCTTCCAGGATAAAGAGCCCCGGCTCACTTGTCGCCGCTATGGTTTCATTTACCAGCCGCTGAATGTCCCGCGGAGCAAAGGCAAACCGCTTGTCATACACCGCTGTGACCTGGCCCGGATTCGCCGCCGTCCAGGTATCTGTCAACTTCCACTGCGCCCAGGCCCTTTCCAACCGTTTATTTTGGTCGTCAACGCCGGCACAATCCAAGGGCAAGAGCGGGAAAAAGTCTTCATTGCTGGCAATCCAGTCGGCCATGATCATCAGACCGGATAAAATCACCTGGCCGGGCTGTCCCACTTGCGGCAGGTCACTGACGGTGGCAAAGCCGTTATCCGCCAAGGCCTGCTGAAAAAAATATTCTTGAACCGCCTGCCATTTCTGCGCCACCGGATCGGCCAAATCGGCCACTTGGTAATAATTATGCGTATAACTTAAACGGTGGCTTTCATCCACCGGATCATTTAAGGGCTGGCCGTGATGGGCGCCGATGAGGCAGGCCAGATCTTCCTCCACACCGAAGCCGCTTAAAATGACTTGCCCCGCTAAAGCGTGAGGCGTGGCCCCCCGGTTGGTTAATTGCAACCGGCTGATGCCTGCAAAGCCGGCAAATTCTAACTTTTCCAATAATTCTTCATCTAAATCAGCAGACCCGCCAAAGCTCCTCAATATCTGAAAAGCCGGGGTAGCCTTGCCTATGTCGTGAACTTGGCCCAAAAAACGCACCAGCCGCCCTGCCAGCTCCGCTGAACCGGACGTTAAAGAAGACGCCAGCCAGAGGCGCTGGCCCTCGCTCAACCAATGGGCCCACAAGAGGCCTGCCATGCCACGAGTATCCATCGCGTGCTGCCGCAGAGAAAGCCAACGCAGACTGCCGCCTTTTTCTTGTTTTTTTGCCCACAGAGCATCTGTCGTCAACCGAATCACACCTTTCACTTCCAGCTTAAAAAACCCGCTGAATATTATGCCTTTATTGTACCATAGACAATGATTTCAGCGCCACAAAGCAGGCTTCTTGTCGGCCTATTTTTTACCCACCGGCAGTCAAATGAGCCGGGCCATACCAGCTCTATTATGAATTTGCCAAGTCAAGCGCCACCCTCCAAGGCGGGGCGGGTAGGGGGGAGACAGGCAGGCTTTACCCGCCTCCCCGGCAACCGGGCCAACCTCCCCATCCCCTACTTGTTCTCTGTTGTCCACTTTATTATTTAACGACTTTATTACCGCGTCGCCTTATCCTTCCATTAAGCTCATATTCTCAATAAACCCATTTTCCTTCCACCATGAAAGCAAATCATGCGGAAAACTTTCAGAAGAATAGTCAAGCTCAATAGCCTCTAAATCGTCTATTTCGCAATCCACCTCAAACAACCGGAGCTGACCTTTCACCGGAAATGGATTAACAGGTATAATCCGGTTAAAAATCCATGAGTACCCCTCAAAGCTCTCATCATCATAAAGCAGAGCCTCTTCTCTATCTGTCTTATCATCGTATGGGCGAACATCTGTTAATTCAGCTATTGCAACCGCGTGTCCATTCATTAAAGTGGCTTTTTCTTCTTTATTAATGGCCTTTGATGCACAGATTAAAATCCATCCACGATAGTCTGTTTTCCAGCTGCGAAGCTCAATCCACTTAAATCCCAATGCAATCATCGTCGCGTAGTAGGGTTGAATACTAAGTGCCTTCATCGTTCTTTCCTTTCCTGTGACCTCTCACTCTAAAGCAAAGTTACCTATTGCCAAATGCCATGTCCATCCATCAAATGCAACCTTACCGCAACACCACCTTCTGCTTTCAACTTAATACCTTTTCATTTTATCATCTATTGAGTGAATAGAAAATGCAGGTATCTTCTATTTTAAGACCAATCATCTGGTAATCGCGTTTACAACTAAGATACGATTCTAAAATGAAACACCCACTTCACTCCCCACATCAATCCACCACCCTCAACCCGGCTCAGAGCTCTCCTGCCTTTTCCCGATCTGCCCTCACCGCTCAGGGAAAAGTCAACTGAAATGGTCCTCTACTATTGCATTCAGCTGGGCAGCAATTTCCGAGAAATCCCGGTTCAAATCAAGGGTTTTCACGCTGATCTTATTGCCGCTCATCTGGTAGCTGTTATCCGGCTGGATGGCTTCATCTGTGGCCGCGTAAAGGAGCATGCCGGAAACCTTGTGCGGCTGATTGCCAAACTTAGTATCCTTGTTTTTGACATAGGTAAAGATCTGGTACAGATTGCCGGAATGAAGTGTGTAGACCCCGTACCGCGTCTGCGTGGTGTGGGTGTAATACTTGGCGTCTATAATAAGTACCTCATTGCCTCTTGTGAGCATGATATCACTCTCCATTACCGGCAACATCCTACCAAGGCCATCATCCAAGGCCCAGGGAATCTGTGAGGCCCTTGCCGTCACTTGCGGACATTCCTTAGCGTAGTATTCGAGAATAAATTTTTCGTACAGCCGATGCATGCACTGGTCATCGAGGAAAGAAGCAAGCTTGTATTCCCCAGAGTCTGTCGTTAAAAGCATGCCTTCTAGAATGAGCTGGCACAGACCGATGAGCATACGATAGTTGTCATTCCTCTGAAAGCGAATGGCTGACCAACGAATCGTGCTGGGATTGATGGTGTCAACATTCGAGAAGAAAAGCATGTCCTTTTTCAGATCGTTTTTGTACTTTTGATCCACTTGCGCGTGTCGGAGCAAAAGCATAACCGTCGTTTTAAGTATCTGGTTCAGGAGATTGTTTTCAGAAAGCTCATCATACTCGCAGGTCAGCACCCGTTTTCTGGCAAGACGGTTCTGGATCGTTCCCGGCATATCGATCTTGTCACGGACCACGGGCATGTCCTCTTGGCGGTTTAAGTACACCCGGTATAGGCCTTGCTTCAACTGTCTGCTGATGCCCTTCTCCAGAATCGCAGCAAAGAGGTTATGCATGTTCTCGAACGTTTCGGTAGCAACATCCTCATAACCGCCCTGATCCAGCGCCGTGAAGGCATACGAGAGCATATAGTATATATTTTTTATGAAAATGCTCTTATCTTTAATCATTGAAACACACCCTGCAAAATATTTTCCCACCGTTGGAGCTTGTTAGCATCGTCAAACCAATACTCACTGAGCATTGGAAGAATGTCGTAATTAACAATGGCGTGCAGCCACTCCTCGGTGCAGATATCCCTGCCGCAAAAATAGCTGTGGCCTATGCAGAAACCCTTCCCCAGTGACTTATCGAGGGAAATTTCCCGGTTCAGGTCTTTTACCTTGTTAACGAGTTCATTCAGCGTCTCATTGCTCAAGCCTTTCTGGTAGTGAATGAAACCCTCAGAATCAAAGCCGGGCTCCATCTCAAAAAAGCTGAAACGACGACGGAGGGCATAGTCGATCATAGCAAGGCTTCGGTCAGCCGTGTTCATCATGCCAATATAATGTAGATATTCTTCGGCACAGAGAATGGGCGCCCCGTATAGGCCAGAGTCGTTTTGGTGCCTCTGTAATCCTTCTCAATCAGCATCAAGAGCTCACCAAAAATCTTACTCATATTGCCTCGATTGATTTCGTCAATGATAAAGAAAAACGCCTTGTCCGGCTGGTTTGCGGCCTTCTGGCAGAAGCGATAGAATATGCCGTACTTCAGTTCAAAACCATCCTCAACCGGCTTATAGCCCATCATAAAGTCCTCGTAAGAATAGCTCTGGTGAAACTGAACAAATTCAATCCGGCCATCGTCCTTCTCGCCCATCATGGACCAGGCCAGGCGCCTGGCAGCAAAAGTCTTACCAACACCTGGAGCCCCCTGCAGGATAATGTTCTTTTTGTTGCGAAGAACGGCCACAAGGTTCTCGTAACGTTTTTCAGTCATGTAGACTTCATCAAGAAAGTCGCTTTTTGTATAAGCGTCGATAGGCGCCTCCTGCGTAATCGGGTTTTCCTCACGGATCATATCGAGGATGAAGTCATATTCAGCTTTACTAAGTTTGAACAGGCTGCCTTGCGAATTTTGGAAATACTCCATATGCTCCAGCTCCGGGCATCCTTTCAAGGCCGCATAATCAATCGGAGAAGCCAGGCCTTCGACCTTTTCAAAGAATAGCTTTTCGCCGTCCTGTTCTGAGCTGACACGTCCGATGGCGACAACCTGCTTTACCGGGTTGGATTCGTATCCAATAATCATGTCGCCAGCTTTCGCATCAAGGAAGTTCTGAAAAATGCGCCGTTTGTTGCCATTCTCATTGTAGAGCGTGTAAGACTGCCCCTCTCCAACCCCAATGTCCGCAAAGCTCCAGATCTTCGGGTTGGCATTTAGCCACCAGTAACCATGAGCCTCCTCTCGGGGAGTTGTTTTAACATAAAGCTCGATTTCAGATAGGTCCACTTGGTCCAGCGCTTCAAAAAGCTCATCACGGAGTTTCCAAATATATGAACCTTCTTCCTCCTTTCTTGCATAGTGGCCAACATAAAGGATGGGCCACCATTTGGCGTATTCAGTATTCGTTTTTAAAAGAGGGCAGCCCGTTTTATCGGCAATTCGCTTGGCAAGGGTAGACGAGCCCGCATTGTAGAAATTGCTCGACTGACCATATTTTACGGATAATTGTTTGCAGCTGGCCCGTCCGCCATAGTCTTTTATGCGTTTCATGATTTCAAGACTGGCGGTGGTAAAGACTTCTGAATCATTAAGGAGCTCTACCCAGTCCTCTACGGTAAATCCCGGTGAATAGGCAGTCGGAAACCATTCACATTCGGCTTCTTCTTGAACGGCTACAGCTTCCTGCGAATAATGACGGCTAATATAGAAACCAACATCCGTAGTCAGCGTTTTCAGTTCGGGATCGGGATAGCAGGTATCCGTCAATTGCGACCGAAAAAGGTTGACCAGCTCGCTGTCCTCCTGGAGGGCTAGGCTGATTTCATCGTAAAACTTCAGCGTATTCCTGATGTTGTCGGCATAGGCACCTTTCTTGAAGCGGTAATCTGCCCCAAGCTCACTGGCGACCTTTTTTACTTCACTAAATTTGTAAATGTAGTACTTGTCCGGAAAACGAAGCCACAGGTAGGTGCTGATAGCATTTTCGTTCTGGTAATGCTGTGCGGTTTCCTTGCCGTATTGCTTCAGGAGAACAGAAGACTTTGCCTTGAAGGTCTCCATCCGTTCAAAGACGTCCTTGCTTTCGTCAAATAGGGCAATGAACATTGCCCGGACCTCTTCAGGAGCAGCCTTAGCAAATCCAATAATCATGCTTTTCGGGAAGTTATTGTTAAATGCCAGCAGGTTGCACGTTTTATCCAAAGCGCGCGTCAGCATGTCTGCAAAATCTGAAGCCTTCACATTCCAATTGTCCTGAAAGCATTTGATGGCCTCCCATTTGTACTTTTCATCTCTCCATTGCCTTGAGACGAAATCCTGCTTGTAGACACCAAGCACATCCCTCAGTTTCATCCTGTCAAAGATAAGATCACCTCATTTATCCATAATACATAGCGATAACAATACGCTTTATTCCCCTTACGAATTACCCTGCTCTTTTGCAAGCCTTCTGAATCCGGATTTTCACGGTCAGAAGCCCTTCTGTCAATACATCTATGTGAATTTCGAAAATCCAATTGTTACAAGAATGTCTTTCCGGGTGAATTTTTCGGATATATCGGTGCGCCACCTAGTGATTGCAGCCAAACCACCCGCCCCAGCCTGAAGTAGCAGTTCTTGATAGGACAGCTCACTTGTTAAATACAATTCTACACCATGAAGCTCGCACTCGAAAGAATAAGCAGCTTTTTCCCATTTTTTGGGAAGCCCTTTGTGCCAAATTGACTGTGAATGCCAATCCATTTTGGATATGACATCTCTTTGCTCCCTATGAATCTCCCATCCGTTTATAGACGCCCTTATTCCTTTTGAAAGTCTTTTGGATAGGGAGAATATTTGAACTATACTATCTTATGAGAAAAGCCTTTATTTAGTGATGATTGATTTAAATTGATGTCCTTCTTTCAAAAGTCCTTAAATTTATTATGAATTATAATATTCCCGATGGAATCACGATTAATAATGTGATACTATATCTCTATAGCAGATAATTTTTATTTGGCTATTAAAATACATTTACATTGATGAAAGGAGATTTTTAGAATGAATTTGGTACAAGATCGCAAAAAGCATCAGCTGCTCTTCATCTTATTGATGAGCTTTTTCCTTGTGCTCACTTTTCCGGGCTTAGCAAAGGCAGAAACAGATACGGCCTCTACCGGGGCTGCCAATGCGGCCACTGTTTCTACCCAAACGACCAGCCCAGCCCCTGCGGCCAGTTCGTCCAAGGCTTCTACTGAAGCTGCAAGTGTGGCTAGTGATGACTCGAATAGCGGCAAGGCTACTAGTGGCCTGTCGCCAAGCGGTGACAATAAACCATCATTATCCCCAGCAAAAAAGTCACAGGCAAATCAAACGCCAGCCAGTGAAAAACCTGCTGTGACAGAAGTGTCTACAGAAAAGGTTCAGGCCGGTGACGCCTCGCAGACTGAAAAGGACGCAAAGGAAAAGGCTGCTGCAGGAGCAACGGACAAAGAAAAGGCTCAGTCCGGTGATGCCTCGCAAGCTGAAAAAGACACAATTGAAGAGGATGCCACAGGCAGAACGGACAAAGAAAAGGCTCAGTCCGATGACGCCTCGCAAGCTGAAAGTAAAGCAATCGAAAAAGAAGCCGTCAGCCTAGCGAACAAAAAAAAGGCTTCCGCCGGTGACTCGGCGCAAGCTGAAGATAAAAAGGCCGAAAATAAAAAAGAAATTCCTGCCACAACAGATAAAGAAAAAACTCAGGCTAGGGACGCTTCACAAGCTAAAGAGGAAAAGACCAAAGAGAATGCAGCCAGCATAGCGGATAAAGAAAAGCCTCAGGCTAAGAGCTCTTCACAAGCGGAAGAGAACAAGCCTGAGGCTATAGACGCCCCGCAAGTTGACGCCGACATTACCGAAAACGAAGACCCCTCTCAATTAAAGAATGAGACGGCCGAAGCCCCCTCTCAGGCCAAAGAGGCAGACGTCTTGGAAAAAGGCGAAACTTTAGAAGTCGAATCCTTGGCAAAAGCGCCGATGGCCCTTGGTGCCGGATCAGGAAATCCTCAAAAAACGATTAAAGTTAAGAGTTTTGACGAATTAAAGAAAGCTATTGAAGATGCCGACAATACACCAACCACCATTGTGATTACGGAAAGCTTTACTTTAACGGAAACCCTAACGATTGGTTTAGGTCAGAATATTACCATTACATCAGGCGCCGATCGAAATAAGAATAACAATAAAGTAACACCCATAGGTCAAGATAAAATTACCCCCCCTACTAATAAACATAATACTGTTGAGTCTAGGCAAAAGCTTGTCAAAGAAGCTGAAGAAAAAGGCGAAAAAGCTCTTGAGGACACCAACTTAGATAAGAATCCCCTCCCTGAGGTGGATATCACCATAAAAAGAGCTAATAACTTTAAAGACACCTTAATCCAGGTTAATAAAGGCGGAACACTTACTTTAGGGGTAGGTGCAGAAGACCCCCTCTTTATTGACGGAAATAAAGAAGTTGAAACAAAAATAAAACACGGTTCCTTTATTGATGTTTACGGTACACTGATAATGAATGGCGGTTTTATCGCCAATGGAAGCAACGACCACAACGAATCTGCTCCTATCTATGTTGGTGAAGGCGGAAACTTTACTATGGATGGCGGTAGAATCACCTCCAATAAAAATATTTCCAAAGGCCATTCAACATTCAACGCAGCAGGAGCTGTTTATGTTGATGAAGGCGGACAGTTTACTTTAAACGGTGGAAGTATTGATAATAACGAAGCACCAGTAGGTGGCGTCTTTTTAGGAAAAATCTTTGGAAATGAAAGTGGCCGAAGAATTCCTGCTCTATTTACTATGAATGGAGGCTTTATTGTTAGAAACAAAGGCCCGTTATATGATAACTTAGAGCCAGAAACAGAAAATTATGGCGGAGGCGTCCACGTAGACTCACTTGCAAACTTCACTTTCAATAATGGCATTATAGCTGGAAATGAATCCTATCGTGGAGGCGCTGTAGCTATTACCGATAATTATGTTAAAGATTCTAATGGTGTAAACTATTCCAATATTCGAAATGTAAATTATGAGGATTATGTTAAATATGCCGGAGCCTACTATACTCAAAATGGGGGGCTGATTTATAAAAATTTAGCTAAAATCCACAAATATCCAAATACTTCAGGTGCAGGTGGAGGAATTTATATTAATTCGTCTAATGCTACTTTAAACGGAGGGTATTTATTAAACAACCAGTCTGAAAATATGGGGGGAGGAATTTACCTTTCTATTGCTCCACACGTTTTAAAGCTAGAACATGTATTAATTAGCCAAAATAAAGCGGTAAAAGGCGGTCACTATCATCTTCCTGCCGGAGATGGGGGCGGGTTTTGGAACTGCCCAGTAGGAAACGTAAATTTCGAAGACTTTAACTCGATCTACATTTTTGAAAATGAAGCTGTGTCCACAGGAAAAGACATTGTGGCACATCTGAAAAAAGATGGTTATTGGATTTATAATGAAGAAAGTTATGAATATCCGAAATTCACAACTAAGATATCTCCAATAACGGAAAAAGGAAATATTATAAAGTATGTTTATGATGGAACAAAGGTTCCTGAATGGATGTATAATACAAATAAAAGTGTATATTTAGAAGCTATCTACGATGCTCAAACGAAAGAAGAAGCATGGACGAATTCGAAGCTCTTTATTATGGGAAATACTGCCTTAAAGGGTGGTGGCATTGGATCAAATGCGAGTATTATTCCTCCAGGAAAACCTGGTAAATATGAAATAACTATAAATAAAAATTGGCGCAAATCGATTCCAGAAGATAAAAAACCTGGAAGCATTTGGGTTGATTTATTTATAGGCGACGCAAAATACGGTGAAGTAGAACTAAATAAAGCCAACGATTGGACAGCAAAGTTTGAAAATCTTCCTTTTACTGCTGAAGAACTGATGGAAAAGAAGATTAAGTATTCCATTAAAGAAAGAAATGATGATTTCTACTCTGTTGTAGATGAAGCCTTAAATACATTAGAAGTTGAAAGAGTCTTCGCCGGTGAAAAATATCCTGATAATGAATACGCTGTTTATTACGACAAGCCGTATCATAACTTTATGGATTATAAAATTATCTTTATTCATAAAGATAAAAACGGCAATGAAGTTTCTAGAGAAGATATTAAGATTAGGTATAACGACGACAAGTGGTCCGGCATTGTACAAGATATGCTTGTGGGCAAGTTTAAGGAACCAAAAGATATTAAAATAACCTATCATAGTTATGATAAAGCCTATGAACCATCTCCTGATTGGGCCGGCCTTGGATTCAATGGATTGGATGCTGATTCAAACTGGTATAATGACGGCGGTTGGCATGAAGCCTATATTCTTGAAAAAGAGGATGGCAGTGTTGAGATACAGCTTCCATATCTCTGGACTATGTATATGGGAAATCCTGATGGGACAACTGATGACTACTATAAAAACACGACCGGCTATAAGTTAAATTTAGTGCCCAACCATAGGTTTTCCATCACCAACTACCCCTATTCAGAAATTCCCGTGGTAAAAAAATGGGATAAGTCCATTAAAGAAAAGGATATTCCAGACTCTGTCAAAGTTTATCTATTAAAAGATGGAAAGAGAGTTAAGGATAAAGAGGGCAAAGACCGCTATATTATCCTGTCGAAAGAAAATGAATGGAAAGGGAATTTTAATCGGCTACCCTACTTTGAATTAGAGGGTATGGGCTTTGAAAAATATTGGGTTAAGGAAGACTCTGAAATTTTTATTCCACTCGTTACAAGAAAAGAAAATTCGATTTTAAATATTGAAATCGAAAGAGATAAAGATTCTAATAAATATCTTATCTACAAAGACTACACCGGTGGAACTTTCAGGATTGAGTACATCCCATTTGAAGTCCATTATCTTTATAAAGATGGTGATAAAGAAGTAAAGGACATTTATACCAAAAAACTGAAGCCATATAGAGTTGATGGATGGAAATGGCAATTAGACACAGTGATTAAAGACATTCTAATGCATGGAAAGTTTAATGCATCGGATATAGAAATTAAAATGTATTACGATGAAAATGGAAAGCCCTTCCCAAGAAATCTTGGAAAATATCAAGCAAGCTGGGATGACAATGATATTGTTACAAATGATGGGGCTTATATTCTAAAGCTGGTTGAAGAAAATGGAAAGTTAGTTCTTTATGTACCCAAATTGACAGACGTAGGCGATGAAGATAATTTGCTCAATGTAAACACAAGAATTGAAGATGGTAAAAAGTATTTTGAACTGACCAACCATTATCTTCCCAAACACCGCCTTGAAATTGAAAAGGTTTGGGATGTCATTAATTCTTCCAGTATTCCTAAAAACCTTAAAGTTAAGGTTAAAGGAAAATATGTGGACAAAGAGGTTACCTTAAGTCCTGAAGAATGGAAATACGTTGAAGAATTCCTAGGCAAGGGCCTACTGGCAACCAACAAGTATGCGTTTACTGAAGAAGAATTGGCAAACTTTAACGGAACCCAATCCATTGAAACAAGCTTGGAATTTACAGCTAAAGACAAGACGGTGACTTTCTTAGACCAAGACGGAAAGGCCATCAGTCAAGAAGATTTTCTAAAACGAGTCAAGGGCCAAAATTACTCCTTTGAACTTAAAGAAGCTGCTGCCGACAAGGCAGAAGTTGAAATTAAGTACGATGCCGAAGGCAAGTTGGTCATTGTTTATCCTGTGGATGTGACCATTACAGAAGTGGCAAAAGTTCTATTTAAAAACACCTACAATCCCCCAGGCGGAACTCCAGGCTCCAATACTCGGATTATTCGGGTGACCAAGGCCTGGGACCTGGCCGGTCGTGAAAAACCGGTGAGTGAAATTACCGTGGAGCTTTATCGCGATGGCCAAGCCACGGGCAAACAACTGACATTGAATGCGGCCAATAATTGGACAGGCTCGTTTGCCGGCTTAGAGATTGCCAGTAAGGCTAATCCGGCCAAAAAGTATCAATATACGATCAGAGAAGTTGGCGATGTGAATGGCTTATTTGAAGCTGACGGCAAAAAGTTTGAAGTAAGCTATACCGGCGATATGTTCACCGGCTTTACCATTACCAACAAGGAAATTCCGGAAAAACCGCCGCAACCGCCGGAGACGCCGGAAGAACCACCTGTAACGCCGCCGGAGACACCGGAAGAGCCCCCAGTAACGCCACCGGAAACGCCGGAAGAACCGCCGGTTGTCCCACAGACACCGCCGACTGTTCCGGAAGCTCCGGGGAAAGCGCCTCAGACAGGCTTACCGGCCAATGGAGCACCCATTTTGCTGATAGCACTTGGTCTTGTAGGCCTTCGTCTTACCCGGCGCAGAAAAAGAACCGATGGTCAATAAAACATCGGCCAAGCGATTCATGAGCTAAAAACAAGATTCAAAGATTTAATCGGTAATAAAGCTTACCGGTAAAATGCACTGACCTCCTTGCCTTGGACTAAATCCAAAGCAAGGAGGTCAGTTTTTTATGTTCATTTCCTTTCCCTGTTGCGATTGCTCTTTCACAGGAGGCTCAGAGGCAGGGCAACTAGCTTACTGATTGCGCAAAGGTATGCGCAGTTTAGCCACTTGTATACGCTCTTTGTCTCCAACCCGAATTTTTTACTTTTAAGGGCCACCGGCATGGCTCTAGCAAGAGCATACTCATCCGTTACCAGGGCAAAATACTGTTTTTCATTTTTATTCACCAAATAATATTGCTCTGATCTAAGAATACCAACCATTTTAGACCTTTTTATCGACAATATCAGAATAGGCCTTAATTTATATGGCCAAAAACAAAAGATACTTCAAGACCAGGATGCTTATTTTTTATAATAAAAGTTCCATCATGCAATTCGACTATTTGTTTAGAAATAAAAATGCCCAAACCATGTCTTGTAATATTAGTTAAATCTTCCTCATTGATTTTTCTTATAATACTTTCAGATATCCCTCCCCCTTCATCTAATATGGTAATAATTAAAATATCTTCAAAATCCGAAATGGTAACTTTAATTTTTCCATTGGTATAAATAAGTGAGTTTTTCAAAATATTTTCAAGCATTCTATAAAATAAATTTGGGTCCATTTTAATATTTATATTTTGGTTTTTTATATTGTTTTCAAAAATAATTTCTCTCTCTGGGGCTTCATTTAGTTTATCTACTATGAGTTTACGAATCACTTTTAACGGGCTTTCTTCTCTAAAATTATCGTTATCTATATTGGAAAGCGATATAGCGAGGTTTAAGCCCTCTAAAATATTTGAAATTTTTACGACTTGTTCTTGTATATTTTCAATATCAAGAGATCCTTTATTTTCTTTACTTAATTCCCATGAAATTTTTGCAAGCGGTGTCCTCACATCATGACTTACACCTCTGATCCATTTGCCTTGAGACCCTTTTAAGTTATTATATTTTTCATTTGCCTTATTTATGCTAACAGCCAGGTCTTTTAATTCTCCATATTCATCTAACTTTTCATAGTCATCTTCATAGAGATTATCTATCGCTCTTTGAAATGGTAAGATGTTTTTAAAAATATCTTTAATATCAATTCTATAAATAATATAGACAAATATTAAAAATAAAATAAAAAACAGAAGAACTAATTCTAAATTAGAAATAAAGTTCTTGTAGTTATAATAATTAAAGGGTAATTTATCCAAAGAATTTTTGGGATAGGCAAATAAAATCAAGCCATCCCCTGCAATGTATGTAAATACAGGGTAATCATTCAAATAAAATCTAGTGAATCTTGCAACATCTGTGATGTCAAATTTGACCTTAACTTCTTTTGGCTTATTAAAACTTTCTACGACTCTTCCATTCTTATCAAGTCTTATCGACCAAATATCTTTTTCTTTTAAAAACTCCCTATTTTTTTCATTTAGATAAGCTCTCCCCTTATTGTCTTCTACATAAGAATAAACATAATCAGGGTTGGGATATTGATTATTTAACCTGTAATTTAAGTAGAGAAAAGTCGTGAGTAGAACTATTAGAAAAAACATTAAAAACAAGATTCTAACAACAATTTTTTGAAACCTTTTCAATATGTAATTAAACATTATTAATCCTCTTTAACAAGCTTATAGCCAAGGCCCTTTATAGTAATTAAGATTTTAGGATCCCTAGGATTATCCTCGAGTTTCTCACGCAGTCTATATATGTGTGTTATTAAAGTATTCTCATAACCATAAGAATCTTCCCAAACATTGTCTATGATTCGGTCAATGGAAACAATCCTATTTATATTCTCAGACAAGTAATCTAGAATTTTAAACTGTTTGGCTGTTAAAGCAATTTCTTCGCCATTTTTTTCAAGTATTCCCTTGGATTTATCGAAAATCACATTCCCTAAATTTATCTTTTCTTCACCTTTAATTTTTTTGCTTCTTCTCAAAACTGCATCAATTCTCCAGAGAAGTTCATCTGGGAAAAAAGGCTTAACTAGATAGTCATCTGCCTTATTTTCAAAACCTTCTCTCCGATCATCTATTCCATCAAGAGCAGATAGAATAATAACTGCCACATTAGAAGTCTGTCTAACTTCTTTTAATAAGTCAAAGCCACTTCCATCTGGAAGCATTAAGTCTAAAACGATTAGATCAATTTTAAAGTTTTCTAATTTAAACCTGGACTCCTCTAAACTTTTCGCAGTATAAACTTTTTTAAACCCCTTACTCTTCAAAAAATTATATAAATTTTCTAATAAGCTTTTTTCATCATCAACTACCAGGATGCTAAATTTTTCTCTAAAATCCATTTCAGTCACCTCATTAACCTTATTATACACCACTCTTTTAATCTATTGGTCCTTGTGAGGTAAAAGTGACCTTGCTTTAACTTTATTTTTATCTATACCTGATATCCTACTTCTAGGAGGAATGACTAAACCATGGAAAAAATACTGGAAATAAAAAACTTAAAAAAATCCTACAACAATAAAAGAATCTTAGATATTGATTCTTTAGAAATCGAAAAAGGGGCTATCTATGGCCTAATAGGCAAAAATGGGGCTGGCAAGTCCACTCTCATGAAACTTATACTTGGTCTTGTCAAAAAAGATGAGGGTATGATTAAAGTTTTTGGACATAAATTAAACTCAAAAAACCAAAAAAATTTCAACAAAGATTTTGGCGCCTTAATTGAAAACCCTTCCTTTTATGACCACCTGACAGGCTATGAAAATTTAGAAATAGTATGCCGACTAAAGGGAATCGAAAAAGAAGAAATTTTAAAAACGCTAGACCTTGTAGGTCTTAATCATGTGGGCAAAAAGAAGGCTAGAGAATATTCCTTGGGTATGAAGCAAAGACTTGGCATCGCCATGGCCTTAATTGGGAATCCCAGGCTTTTAATTTTAGATGAGCCCATAAATGGCTTAGACCCTCAAGGAATCGAAGAAATGAGGAATTTATTTAAAGATATTGTAAAAAATACTCCTACAAGCATCTTAATCTCTTCACACATTCTTGATGAAATAGAAAAAATCTCCAGTCACATAGGCATACTTAAAGATGGACAATTAACCTACAATGGAAGTTTGGAAGAATACAGAAGGCTTCATCCCCCATTTATATCCCTACTTACATCTGATAACCAAAAAGCTCTAGAACTTTTAAACCTTCCTGAAGATAGGATAAAGGGAAAAAAGATAATTTTAGGTAAAATATCTAACCAAGATATTGCTAATACAGTAAATTTTTTAAATGACAAAGTAGATATATATAGGATAGAGGAAGAAAAAGAAAGTCTAGAAAAGTTATTTATTGAAGAGAGCAGGTCTTAATATGAAAAACCTAGAAGGGAAAAAATATAAAAGGCTGGGAATAAATTGCTTAATCATAATAGTATTTATTACTCAAATGCTACTGGTAGCAGGTGCTAGTTTTTCAAGCTCTTTTTCAGAAAGAAAGTACCCACTTGCTTACATTCTGGACATATATTTATTTATATCTTTACTGATGAACCCCCTATTAATATCATCACTTGTAAAAAAAGTGCTTGAAATTGAAGAAAAAAATAATATGTGGAAGATACAAATAATCCTTGGAGAAAAAATTAATTCTATCCTTCTAAATAAATACAAAAACATATCTTTTAGGTTGCTTCTATTACAAATAATAGAAGCTATTGTCTTCCTTCTCTTAGCAATGAGGTCAGATCATTTCAATATGAATGGTGAAATGATTGTAAGATTTGTAATAGTAAACCTATCCGCTCTAATAATAAATTTATTTTTCTTAGGATTTTTTATGATCATAGAAATGAAGACAAAAAAAGTCTACACCTTGTCATTCATTTCTATAATAGGAGGACTTACTGGAGTAATTACTATGCTAACATCTAACATTCTGACCTATATCAATCCTTTTGCTTGGCTGGCAAGCCTTTTGAATATTTCTTATATAAATGAGGGAAATAAATTTGTCCCGGTATTAAACCCAATAAACTTCTATACGGTAATCATTGCCCTCACCCTTGTAATACTCAGCCTTATCTATTTAAAAACAATGAAATCCTATAACTTATGGAAAGACTAGGAGGACAAATGTTAAATTTAGAACTCAAGAAAATAAAATTTATAAACATTTTACTGGTAAGCCTTATAATACCCCTACTAGCCAATGCCTTTGGGATTATAAATTATATAGGGAACAAAGAGATATTAACTCACCAGTGGCAAAGTCTATGGACACAAGTAAGTTTATTTTACTTTTCTTTTGTCTATATTCCCCTAATTGCAATCATAATAGCTAGTCTTTGGTCAGTCGAGCACAAGGCCGGGCTTAAACTGATTAAGTTAAGCCCAAGGAAAAACATATCATTTATAACAGCAAAGTTGATGCTAGCTTTTATAATAATAAGCCTTTGTCAGATATATTTTTTTGTCTTATTTTATCTAGGCGGCAAATTTATAGGAGATTTTTCAAGTATAGACCTCAATATATATTTTCACTATATAATCGTTAGCATTTTTTTGTCACTTCCTATTATAGGAATTTTTGGTTCCCTAGCTATAAGGATAAAGTCTTTTGGAATAATAGTGCTTCTCTCCAGCATATTTACAATACTAGGATTTGCGACAGCGTATAAATCCTTAAAAATAATCGGTCTCAGTTTTTTAGCAATTGAATCTAACAACTTCAGGTATATAAATACATATGATTTAGGGCTATTGGCCTTTTTTGCAATAGGAGAAATAATAATTTCCTTATATTTTTCTAATAAATTTTTAAAGTACGAACACAGCTGATTAAAAAAAGAGGTTGTCCCTGAATTAAGAATAGAATGACCCATAGAGTTGGACTTAATCGAGTAAGCATTTTGCTTGCTCGATTTTGTTTGTTCGCTTTAGCATGAATAAACCACCAGCTATGCTGGTGGTAGGAATAAAAAGCTTTAGCTTTAAGTAAAAAAAGAACCTCCTATGATAGAATTATTGTGTTATCGGCAATAAAATATCAAGGAGGTATCCATATGGACAAGAACAGCTTAGCACATACAAGTTGGAATTGTAAGTATCATATCGTGTTTGCACCAAAATATAGGCGGCAGGTTATCTACGGGAGATTGAAACAAGACATAGGAAA
This sequence comes from Peptococcus niger, assembly GCF_900101835.1. Classification (NCBI taxonomy): domain Bacteria; kingdom Bacillati; phylum Bacillota; class Clostridia; order Eubacteriales; family Peptococcaceae; genus Peptococcus; species Peptococcus niger. Next base: position 93 of record NZ_FNAF01000009.1, on the reverse strand, counting down.
AACGTTAAGAGACCTATGCGAAAGAAAAGGAATAAATATACTCGAAGCGGAATGTTGTCCGGACCATATACATATGCTACTGGAGATTCCACC
>NZ_FNAF01000008.1 GCF_900101835.1 Peptococcus niger | reverse complement strand
ACTAGATAAGACCCCAGAGAGACGAACTGGTAGATAGGTCGGGCGTGTAAGAAGAGCAATCTTTTGAGCGGACCGATACTAATAGGTCGAAGACTTAACCGAAGAAGTTAAGATGAAATAGACAATTGAGTAGTAGACGTTGCTGTATAGTTTTGAGAGAAATCTCAGCACCGGTGATAGAAGCGAAAGGGCCCCACCTGTACCCATCTCGAACACAGAAGTTAAGCCTTTCAGCGCCGACGATAGCAGGTAGACTTTTCCTGTGAAAATAGGTCATTGCCGGGTACATAAATAATAGAAGCCTTCCTGAATAGGGAGGCTTCTATTTTTACGTGCTTGTCTGTGCCTATTTTTGGGTAGAAGTCCCTGCCGTCAGGGGTATGGCGGACACAGGCCCATAAGGCGCTAATGTATAGACCACTCCCAAGCGGTCATTGCCGGGTACATAAGAAAACGTCAGGACATTTGTCCTGGCGTTTTTTTGTTGCCCTGGCTAGACTTATTTTCGGTCAAAAGTCCTTCTGTTATATAAAAATAGAAAATTATCGGCAAGAATTTTCAATAAAATCAAACAGATTGTTGACAGGTTGGAATTGAGCTGTTATAATGCTAAAAAAAGAACGGCGTTCTATTATGATGGACAGTATGGGAGGAGATAAAGATGGAGCAAAGAAAGACGAGGGAACGTTTAAGCCCGAGGCAAATAATAACCCTGTTTTTTCTAGGTCTTGGCTACACGGTTGTATATGCGACGCCTTTTATTCAGTATGTGTTTTACGACTCTTTGGTTGCGGCTCTTGGATGTACTCAACAACAATTGGGATATTTGATAACGATTTTTGGCATTGGCAATCTGTTAGCAGCCGTTGGTGGCGTGCTTAGTGATAGATTTAATGCAAAAACCATTTATATGATTGGTATTGGGTCCATATGTATTTTAAATTTAATTTTTGCAATTCACATGACCTATCGATTTGCGCTTATAGCGTGGGCTGGATTTGCCATTGCCGGACTTTTTTTGTATTTCCCTGCGCATATTAAATTAAGCAGATTAGTTGGTAGCGAAAAACAGCAAGGTACAATTTTTGGTTTGGTTGAAGCTTTTTGCGGGCTTGGTAATGTTATTGTCAATTTTTTAGCCTTGTATTTTTTTACAAAATTTGCGACAGATAAGCTTGGTATAAATGGCTTAAGGGCGGCTATAATTTGCTATGCGATTATTGGCGTTCTAACATTAATTGTTCTTTATTTTTTGATACCATCTCCCAAAGAAGATTTTGTCGAAAATAAAAAAGGAGATATTTCTGAACCCGCTGACAAAATGACCTTTAAGGACTGGATTTATATCTTCACAAGTCCGAGAACCTGGATGAGCGGTATTGCCGTTTTTTCCACCTACACAATGTACTGCACGCTGTCCTATTACACACCCTACTTTAGCAATGTTTTGGGGGTATCGGTGGTGTTTACTGGAGGGCTTGCAATCATCCGGACATATGGGACGCGTTTCATCGGTGCCCCATTTGGTGGTTGGCTGGGCGATAAAATTAATTCACTATCATTGGTCATTGGTATTTCTTTAATGGGGGCTATTTTATGTGTTGGTTCATTTATGTTTATGCCTAAAGGAATAAACGCTAACATTCTTATAGCCATGACCATTATTACAGCAATTTTCACTTATATGGCACGTGGCTCCATGTTTGCGGTTCCTACAGAACTCAAAATTCCCCGTAAGTACGCTGGCTCAACATCTGGGCTGGTATGTGCGATTGGGTATATGCCCGATTTGTTTATTTTTGTCTTGTATGGTTATTGGCTTGATAAGTATGGTAATGATGGTTTTAACAAAATCTTCACTTTTGCTATAGCCGTTATGGCTCTTGGGGTGGTTAACTCTATTATGATTTGGATTTATAAGAGGAAAAAAGGCTTAGTTAATGGATGAAGAATGTGCAAAAAAAGGAGTATAAATTATGATGAATCAAAGAATTGACGACAAAATTATTGACCGCTTGGTTGAGATATCTGGTGAGAAATCTGTGCTGACAGATGATATTGAGAGATATCTTTATGATGAGACGGAAGAACTGGTACGCCCTGAAGCGGATAAGAATTGTGTGGTTGTAAGACCGTCCACATATGAAGAGGTTTCTAAAATCCTACAAGCAGCTAATGAATTAGGGTTTTCGGTGCTGGTAAGAGGCGGCGGCACTGGTGCTTGTGGTGCTGCGATACCGACAAAACCCAGTGTTATTCTAAGCATGGAAAAGTTTAATAAAATTCTAGAGGTAGATAAGGTTGGCATGATGGTTACTGCGCAAGCAGGTGTGAGCTTGTTCCAGCTTAATGAATATCTCGATAAAGAAGCGCATGAACTCTACTTTCCATGCCACCCGGGCGACGAGGGGGCGCATTTAGGCGGCATTGCAGTTGAAAATGCTGGCGGCGTGAGGGCGGTCAAGCATGGGATTATGCGCAATTATGTAAAAGGTTTAACCGTTGCTCTGCCGTCTGGTCAAATCGTAAAACTTGGTGGGAAGCTGCTCAAAAACAACATGGGGCTTGATTTGATGCATTTAATTGTTGGCTCTGAGGGTATCCTCTGCATTGTTTTAGAGGTCATTTTTAAGTTACACCCCAGAATGGAATACACCGGTGCCATGGTAGCTTCATTTAATAATGCGGAAGATGCTGTGAATAGTGTAGTCGCTACGCAAATTTCTGGAATTGTGCCGTTAGCAGTGGAATATATGGATCGCGATATTGCTGTAAAAACAGCGGAACAAATTAGTGGAAACTGGCCTATGAACGATGACGGTAAAGTGGACATTATTTATATGCTTGAAAGTAGAGCTGAAGATGAGCTTTATGAAATGGCTGAAAAAATTGATGAAATTGCACGAGAAAACGGTGGATTAGATTGCGTTATTGCTGAGAGCAAAAAGGATCAAAAAAATATTTTGGATGTGCGCTCTGCTATTTATGAAGTGTTCAAACCGATTTTTGTGGATTCTTTAGATGCTGCTGTCCCCGTCTGTCATATCAATGATTTCTTAAAAGATATTGATGAGATTGCAGATAAGTTTGCTACAACTTCTCCACGAGTTGGTCACGTCGCTGACGGGAATTTTCATAACTTTATTTTGCGGTCAGAGGATGGGAGTACGCCAGACTGGGCGGATGAAATGCGAAGAGATATTTACACGGCAGCCTTAAAATATGGTGGTACGGTTACGGCAGAACATGGTACAGGTAAGACAAGAAAGGCTTATTTGGACATGCAGTATCCGAGAGAAGTAATAGATATTATGAAAAATATCAAAAAAGCCTTTGACCCCAATCATATTTTAAATCCTGGAGTTGTGGTTGATTAAAACCGGGCTATAAATTTAAATACTGAAAAAAGGTGTTTGCCATGGGCGAAAAAGCAAATATAACATTTGACAATCTTCAACGTGGGCTTAAAGGACGTCATATTCATATGATTGCTTTAGGTGGCACGATTGGGACAGGTATTTTCGTAGCCTTAGGCGGGTCACTGTCTACTGCGGGGCCGGGGGGCACGCTGCTGGCATATGCTGTAATAGGGATTATGGTCTATTTTCTCATGATGAGCCTTGGAGAAATGTCCACATTTATGCCTGTCTCCGGTGCGTTTGAAACCTATGCATCAAAATTCATAGACCCAGCTGTTGGATTCGCTTTGGGTTGGAACTACTGGATTAATTGGTCTATTACACTTGCATCAGAACTCGTGGCGGCAGCAATGTTAATTAAATTTTGGTTGCCGGATTCATCTTCGCTTTTATGGAGTGGTCTCTTTTTAACCATTTTAGTTGGCTTGAATCTTTTGTCGGCCAAAGCTTATGGCGAGTCAGAGTTTTGGTTTGCGAGCATTAAAGTCATTACAATTGTAATCTTTTTGATTTTAGGGACATTGATTATAACCGGCATCATAGGAGGCAAGCCAATGGGCTTCCATAATTGGACCATTGGTGATGCTCCTTTTGTGGGTGGCCCGACTGCATTTTTTGGGGTGTTTTTGATTGCCGGCTATTCATTTATGGGGACAGAGGTCATTGGTGTAGCGGCTGGAGAATCTGATAATCCCAAAAAAGATATCCCGAAAGCGGTCAGTACCGTCTTTTGGAGAATAATGATTTTCTATATCGGTACAATTGTCGTCATTAGTTTTATAACGCCTTATACGGATCCGGATTTGCTGCAAAACGGGATCAGTTCTGTTGGCACGAGTCCTTTCACCTTGGTTTTCAAAAGAACTGGGATGGCATTGGCAGCCTCTGTCATGAATGCTGTTATTCTCACGGCGGTTTTATCCTGTGGCAACACAGGCCTATATGCCGGCTCCAGAATGCTCTTTGCAATGGCGAAAGAAGGTAAAGCGCCTAAATTGTTTTTGAAGCTTAATAGACGAGGCGTTCCGGTCTTTGCTGTTTTATTTACAGCTGCAGTTGGGATGTTGGCTTTTTTAACCTCTCCATCAGGGACCGGGCGGGTGTACATTTGGCTTATCAATGGTGCAGGCTTAACCAGCTTTATGGCATGGTTTGGGATTGCGGCAAGTCACTATCGTTTTAGGAAAGCTTTTTTGCATCAAAATATAGATTTGGAGATATTGCCCTTTAAGAGTTCCTTTTTCCCTTTTGGTCCTACATTGGGCATGCTGCTTTGCGGCCTCGTTATTGTTGGACAAGGTTTTACTGAATTGAGTGCCTCGGTTATTGATTGGACTGGTATGATTGTGTCTTACATCAGCATCCCGGTATTTTTACTTTTGTTTTTGACCTATAAGATTAGGCACAAAACAAAATTTGTTAAATATCAAGATATTAACTTAAAAATCCATAAGTAATAGGTGCTCCAAACATTCTACTCTTCGGAATTATTTATGGGCGGCAAATAAATACTATGGTATAATAGAAAAACCGTTATAAATAAGAGGTGGTAGAATGTCATCAATCATTACTTCTTTGGATCGTGGGCTTGAACTGATATTGCTGTTGTATGGCAATGGTAAAGAAATGGGCGTTACGGAAATTGCAAAAGAATTAAATGTGTATAAAAGTACTGTGCACCGGACGCTTATTACATTACAAGAAAAAGATTTTGTCAGGCAGAACCCTTCTACAGGAAAATATTGGCTTGGAGCGATATTTTATACCATAGGCTTAAAGGTGTCAGAACGCTATTCCTTAGGGGATGTTGTCGGCCCAATTGCAGATGAGTTACATGCCCAGGTGGGTGAAGTGATTAATGTTTCTGTCTTGCACTTCGACCAGAGAAATGGCTACCAGAGTATCATCGTATATAAGTCCCAAAATTCCAACAATGTTCTCTCCATAACCCCCAGTCTTGGCAGCAGCATGGACGCCCATGTATCAGGGGTTGGCAAATGTTTACTGGCATGGAATGGTCAACTTGATGACGATTATTTAAGAAATAAAAAATACCAAATATATACAAAGAACACGATTGATAATTATGATGATTTGATGTTAGAGTTGGAACGCGTGCGTCAACAGGGATACGCTATTGATAATGAAGAACGAGAAATCGGCTTATTTTGCATAGCGGCGCCCATTTTTAACAGCTCTGGAGAGGTCGGTGCGGCCATTTCAATTTCTGGTCCGAGAGACCGTATGCTGGGATCTGACGAGTTGGATAAAAAATTGAGATACTTGCAAGCAAGCGCAAAAAAAATATCACAGCAAGCGCTAAGTTTTAACTATTAATAGGTTTATCAAGCTAGACCTATTAATAGTTAATAGCCTAATAGTAGAACGCCGTTCTATTTTTAAGAGGAGCTTTAAAGGAGGTCTTATGAACTTTACGGAAGAATACAGGTCTAAATTAACGACGCCTGAAGAGGCTGTCCAAATTGTTAAGGATGGCGACTGGGTGGAGTACGGTTCTTTTGCAGGGCCGACCATCGCTTTAGACAGGGCTTTGGCTAACCGAAAAAATGAATTGAAAGATGTAAAGGTCAGGACAGACTACGATCCGCTATTGCCTGCGGTCGTGGAAGTGGACCCAAAAGGTGAAACCTTTACCTATCAGAGTTTTCATTTTAGCGCAGTAGAAAGAAAGTTGGCTGCAGAAGGGTCCTGTTATTATATTCCGATGCTATATCATGAATTACCGGCATATTACCATAAAGAATACAAATCTAATGTAGCGATGTTGCCGGTTGCGCCAATGGACAAAGACGGCAACTTTAATATGGGCCCCCAGGTCTCCCATCATAGAGCGATGATAGAAAATGCGGATTATGTCATCCTTGAAGTGAACGACCTAATGCCGCGTTGCTATGGGGGATATAATGAGACGGTTCACATCAGTGAGGTAGATGCGATTGTTGAGGCAAATAATCCATTAGCTGTGATACCTCCCTCAAAGGCTTCGGATAAGGAAATGAAAATTGCCGAATATGTTGTCAAAGAAATTTGTGATGGCGCGACGATCCAGCTTGGCATAGGTGGTATTCCCAATGCGATTGGCAGCTTGATTTCAAAGTCAGATTTAAAAGACTTGGGCATCCACACAGAAATGTTCACCGATTCCATGGTAGAGATGATTGCCAGTGGGCGTGTCACAGGACGCCGTAAAAATCTTAATCCCGGTAAGCATGTATTTTCTTTTGCCACTGGTATGAAAGAGTGCTATGAATTTGTAACGGAGAATACTTCCTGTGCTGCCTTCTCTGTGGACTACACCAATGATCCCTTTGTGATCGCCGCTCATGATAATTTTATGGCCATCAATGGTGCTTTAGAAGTGGATTTATATGGTCAAGTGGCGAGCGAGAGTATTGGCCCGCGGCAGATTTCAGGTACCGGCGGGCAATTGGATTTTCTGTTGGGTTCTTATAGATCAAAGGGGGGAAAGGGATTCATCTGTTTGACCTCAACTTTTACTAAAAAAGACGGCACCCAGGTAAGCCGGATCACCCCGGCCTTTGCCAAACATACGATTGTGACAACGCCAAGGACGGTAACCAACTATGTCGTTACCGAATATGGGGTAGCCCAATTAAAGGGACGATCAACCTGGGAACGTGCTGAAGCACTTATCAATATTGCACATCCTGATTTTCGCGAAGACTTAATTAAAGAAGCGGAAGCATTAAAAATTTGGCGTAGGAGTAATCAATAAAGAGCGTGTTAAAGAAATGGAGGCAATTATGAAACTGGCATCTCGTATCAGTGAGTTGGAACCTTCAGATATTCGAAATGTAATGAAGATCATTGCGGCCAACCCCGGTACGATTTCTATGGCCAGTGGTGCACCGGATCCCAAGCTGTATCCTACTGAAGCCATAGCTGCAAGTACGGATCGCATTCTTAAGCAGGAACCGGGCCTTGCCCTATCCTACGGCATGACCTTAGGCCGCTTGGAATTGCGCGAACAAATAGCCAAACTGATGGTGCGAGAAGGCGTTAGCTGTACAAAAGATCAAATCATGGTTACGACAGGGTCCCAACAAGGGCTCTCATTAGCTGCCCAGTTATTTTGTGATCCGGGCGACCTTATTGTCACTGAAAATCCCAGCTATCTAGGTGCGCTATCTGCCTTTAAACCGCATGAAGTGAATTATGCGGGGATTGATGGTAATGATGAAGGGATGGATCTAGAGGCATTAGAAAAATACTTAAAGTCAAACAAAAAAGTTAAAGCCATTTATCTTGTGCCAAACTTTCAAAACCCGACAGGCAAAACCTGGACAAAAGAAAGAAGACAGGGTCTCCTTGACATTGCCTATAAATACGATTTGCCCATTATAGAAGACAATGCTTATGGAGAGCTGAGGTATGAGGGAGAGCGGGTGCCCTCCTTCATGTCTCTAGATACGAAAGGGCAAGTCATCCACTTAGGCTCTTTTTCTAAGATTTTATCGCCGGGCTTACGCGTGGGCTGGATGGCTGCCTCTTCGGACCTCATTAATAAACTGGAAATGCTTAAGTATGGCGCTGACTTGCAATCTGTTGAGTTGACGCAAATGATTGTTACGGATTTTTTGACCCACAATGATCTTGATGAACATTTAGATAAGATTAAAGCGGTTTACAAAAAAAGACGTGACGCGATGTTAAAGGCGATTCAAGAAGAATTTCCCCCGGAGGTTCATTATATTAGGCCGGAAGGCGGCATGTTTGTGTGGGTTGAATTGCCGGAGTACATCGATACCAAGGAGCTGCTTAACCAGTCCGTTGAACGAAAAGTCGCCTATGTGCCCGGTCAGTCTTTCTACCCGGATGAAAGTAAAACGAATACCATGAGGCTTAATTTTTCTGCCATGGAAGAGGATAAAATCTCTGAAGGCGTTCAAATTTTAGGGCGGTTGATTAGAGAATTAATTGCCCAACACTAGAGAAAAGGGGCGGCAATATGACTAAGTCTCCGGCAACGTGGATCCTTGCAACAGGAATCTTCTGTGTCTACTCTTTCCAGGTGACGACAACGTATTTTACCCCCTATTTTTCAGCTGTTTTAGGCCTGGCAGTCACTTCTGCCGGTTTTATCACCTTGTTGCGCGACCAAGTGATGAGGCTCCTGGGGGCTCCCTTCGGTGGTATGATTGCGGATCGGATTCAATCGCCTATTAAAGTGTTGCTATTGGTGTACATTGTCGGCTTAACGAGTATCCTGTGCTTCCGTATGATTCCTGCTGAGACACCAACCGTTTTAGTTGTCCTCATGACCCTGTTTATTGCTTTCTTTGTCTACATGGGGCGGGGGGGTTATTATGCAGTGGCCTCAGAACTCAAGGTATCCAGAAAATATGCAGCGACAACAGTAGGTGTCGGCGCTGCAATGGGTTTTTTACCGGATATTTTTCAGTTTTTACTGTTTGGACACTGGCTTGACACCTACGGCAATGCCGGATATGACAGAATGTTTATCTTCCAGGCTGCCGTCCTCGCAGTGGGGATCGTGATTGCCACATTGAGCCTCAAGTTCAAGTCCAAAATAACACATAAGGGTGAGACGCTAAAAACTTTATAAAAAAGCAAAAAGGAGAAGAAAAAATGAGTAACGCAAATGAGAAAAAAGTTCTTACCAATCCAAGTCGGTGCAAACAATGTGGTTTGTGCGTTGGAAATTGCCCGAAAAAATGTATTTCATTTTCACCTGAAATCAACAAAGCAGGATATCATTACACCGTCATTGATGATAGCAATTGTATTGCTTGTGGCACGTGTTATACCGTTTGCCCTGACGGCGTGTACGAAGTTTTAGGAGAGAAGTGAGGGATTACGATGAAACAATTTATGCAGGGAAATGAAGCAATCGCAGAAGCAGCTGTACGAGTAGGGGCAAGAATGTTTGCTGGTTATCCAATTACACCAACAACGGAAATCCTGGAATACCTTTCTTGGCGGCTGCCTGAAGTAGGCGGAACTTTTGTTCAGGCAGAATCTGAAATTGCAAGTATTCATATGGTAGTCGGCGCTGCCACATGTGGGGTGCGCGCCATTACGGCTTCTTCCGGCCCGGGGCTGAGCCTTAAACAAGAAGGGATTTCAGTCCTGGCTGACGAGCAACTGCCGGCTTTAATTGTCAACTCAGTAAGATACGGGAACGGAATCGGTACCTTGGTTTCTGCTCAATGTGACTATTTACGTGATACCCGTGGTGGGGGCAATGGTGACTACAGACAGTTGGTTTTGTGCCCGTCCAGTGTGCAAGAGGCTGTTGACCTTGTCGAATTGGGCTTTGACTTGGCCGAAAAATATCGGATGGTGTGCATTTTAATGACCGAGGCAGCTTTATCGCATTTAATGGAAGATTGTACCCTGCCGGAATTCCGTGAACCTCACAGATATGAATGGGGTATGGATGGGCATTATTCGCACCCGCGCATCGGGATTTTTGATCGCGATAGCGTTCAAGAAGCTAAAGAATTAATGGTTGACAAGTATGCAGAGGTAAAAGAAAAGGAACAACGCTGGGAAGAAGGGCATTTAGAAGACGCTGAGTATGTGTTTGTGTCTTATGGCTTGCCGGGACGCAGTACAATAGGTGCTGTTGAAAAGCTACGCGAAGAGGGTGTGAAGGTAGGGTTTATTCGCCCGATTACGGTCTGGCCCTTCCCGGTCAAGGCTTTCCAAAATATTTCCGACAAGGTCAAGGGCCTTATTACTGTCGAAACGAATGCGACAGGACAATTGGTTGATGATGTGGCGCTGACGCTTAAAGCTCAAGGACGCGGGAATATACCGGTTTATACAAACCCTCATATTTGGGGTGTCCCATCAGTTAAAGAGATTATTAATGACTACCAAAAAGTCGTTAATGGTGAATTAAAAGAGGTGTATTAATATGGCCATTGCTAGAAAATTTCCTTTTATTGTAAACAAACCCATGGGCTTTTGCCCAGGTTGCGGTCACGGTATCGTTATTCGACTCATTGCCGAAGCCTTGGAAGAATTGGGCCAAGATAAGAATATCATTTTTGGTATTGGGGTGGGTTGCTCCAGCTTGCTTGGTGGTGGTTTAAATACAGACCGTCAGCATTGCCCTCATGGACGGGCGGGTGCGGTTTGTACCGGGATGAAACGCGTTAATCCGGACAACATTATTATTTCCTACCAAGGTGACGGGGATGCTTACTCCATCGGCATTGGGGAAAGCACCAGCGCTGCTTATCGAAATGAACACTTTACTACCATTGTAATTAACAATACGAACTATGGCATGACCGGGGGTCAGATGAGCAATACGACTTTACCGGGTCAGAAAACCTCGACCACGGTTGCGGGGAGAGATTGTGACGTTTCAGGTTATCCGATTAAGTTCCCTGAAATGATTGCCGATAATTTTAACCCGGTTTATGTCGCTCGAGGCAGTGTTAATACGGTCAAGGATATTCGCACGACTAAAAAATACATTAAGACAGCTATTGAAACGCAATTATCCGGTAAGGGCTATTCTTTTGTAGAGGTGCTTTCGCCTTGCCCGACAAACTGGCGGATGGAAGCCATGGAGGCGATGGAGCATATTGAAAAAAATATTAAACCGGTATTTCCAACGGGAGAATTTAAAAAATGATCTCAACAAGGTTTGTGACCAGTTCATAAAATAAGGGAGCGTAAAAATAACATGAAAGAAATTATTTTAGGTGGAACCGGGGGGCAAGGTGTTCTAACGGCAGGCACAATGATAGCGGAAATGGCCATTTATAAAGGAATGAATGCGACCTGGAGCCCTGAATACGGGTCTGCTATGAGAGGTGGCACCGCCAGTTGTGTGGTGAAATTTGGGGAGGACCGGATTTACTGCACAGAGAAAGAAGAAGCGGATATTTTATTGGCCATGAATGACGAAACGTTGCTGAAATTTGGCAAGAATATTAAAGAAGGCGGAACGGTTATCTATAATTCAGATCTGGTAACCGTGCCGGATGACTTCCGAAAAGATGTCAAAACCATTCCGGTGCCCTGCATGAGCCTGGCTGAAGAAATTCAACATAAAAAAGGCGCCAACATCATCATGAGCGGGGTAATCGTTAGAGAGACAGGGGCCTTTTCATTAGAAGAGGCTACAGATGGGATGAACGATACCTTTAAGAGAAAGGGTAAGGAAAAATTCGAAGCCTTAAACACCAAGGCCTTGAAATTGGGCTATGATTACAAGTCCTAAGTTACCTCCAATTGAATAAGAAAAAGAGTGCCGGCCTCGGGGAAAAGATATTTTCCCGGGGCCGGCACTCTTTTTGTGAGGCGTTCATCTTGAAATTAGCCGCTATCATTAAGGGCTGAAGTAAAGGTGGCTGTCAGCTGATTAAGGTGTTTAGACGGCGGTCTGTTTTTGACTTTTTTGAGGGGAGGCGGTCTGCAAACCCGCGCTTTCTCCTTGCCCTGCAATCACAAAGTTGGCAATGATGAAGGCGATGCTGTATAGGGCGGCCAGGCAGATGAAGATGGCTTCGTAGCTGTTAAATTGCTTGAGCAGGAAGGCGGCCAGTTGGTTGCCGGTGAGGCCGGCGATGCCCCAGGCGGATAAGACCAGGCCATGGATGGTGCTGATGTTTTCCATGCCGAACCGGCTTTCCAAGAGGGCGGGCATGGTGCTGAAACCGCCACCGTAGCCGGCGTTGACGACGATGAGGAGAATGACCAAGGCGATGGCGATGCCGCCTTGGGCGGCTTTGACGCTGAAGGACAAGCCACAGGCCAGGAGGGCGGTGAAAAAAATGAGCTTGTAGATGCTGTTGCGGTCGCGCAGGTGGTCGCTGATGGTTGAAAGGGCCAAGCGGCCGCTGGCATTGGCGCCGGCGGTCAGGGCTTGGATGGCACTAATGGCAATAATGCCCATGCCGGCAGTTTGCAGGAGGGGTTTTTCGTAGGCGATCAGGGCCAGGCCACAGGTGATGTTTAAATAAAAGACCGTCCAAATGCCGAGAAAGGTTTTATTGCGAAAGAGGGCCAGCCGGTTGCAGGTAGGTCGGCCGACCGGTTCGACCCAACCGGCCGGTTTTTTGAGCAAGACGAAGCCGGCCATCATCATGACAAAGTAGACCGTCGCCAGGACGAAGAACATATTGGCCAGGCCGATGCTTTCCTGCAGATGGTTCATAACCGGGCTGGCGATGGCTTTGGCCAAGCCGAAGCCCATAATGGAAATGCCGGTGCCCAGGCCCTTATTGCGGGGAAACCAGAGCATGAGGGTTTTGACCGGTGTCAAATAGCCAATGCCCAGGCCGATGCCCATGATGACCCCGTAAAAAAGAAAGATGCCGGCAAGGGACAAGTTTGGGCCCAAAAGCGCCGTATGGCGAATGCACCAACCGGTGCCCACCATGCCGGTGGTAAAAAAGAGGCAGGCGACCAGGGCGGCCTTGTGGACGTTCCGTTCAATAAAGGGACCGGCAAAGGCGGCGGACATGCCCAGAAAGAAAATGGCCAAGCTGAAGGCAAAGCCCAGCCTTTGCGGAGCGGCCCCAATGGCATCTGCCAGTGCAGCGGAAAAGGATGACCAGCAATAAACGGTACCGATGCTGCAGTGGATGAGCAGGGCAGGAAGGGCGGCGCGAAGCCATTTGTTTTCAGGTAATTTCATACTTGACCTCCAAATCAGATGTGGCCGCAAAGCGGCTTAACAAGAGACTTGGCTGCCTTTTTATATTGCAGGGCAATAAAAAAAGCAACCCATTCATTAGGTTGCCCAGGCGGTCGGCTATGATTTATCCGGGTGCACTGTGTTCATTCACATAATCCGCCAGCACGCCGGTCATTTATATTGTACTTGTATTATAAGGGATGCAGGGCTTTTATGCAAGCTTATTTTTGCCAATCCCCGGTTTTTGTTTGGCGGTGGGGAAGACTTGACGCCGTCTTCCTCTTTCGCTACAGTGAAGGTGAAGACATAAAGACAACGTTTGGCCTTAAGGAGGCGTGTATGGATTACGATTACCCCTTGTATCGGCCGCCGAGTGAAGCCGATAGCGTCATCATTCAGGTGACCTTGGGCTGTGCCCATAACCAATGCACCTTTTGTTCCATGTACCGGGGCAAACAATTTACCGTGGTGCCCTTTGACGCCGTTCAGGAGGCCATTGATGAATGGGCGGCGGCCTGTCCCCAGGCGCGGCGGGTCTTTTTAGCCGATGGGGATTCGATGGCCCTGTCTACCGATAAATTGCTGCGCATTTTAACCGTTCTCAGGGCAGCCTTTCCCCGCTTGGAGCGGGTGTCAACCTATGCCCGGGCCGGCAGCATTTTGCGAAAAAGGCCGGAAGAATTGGCCCAGTTGCGTCAGGCCGGCCTGTCGCTCCTTTATTTGGGCCTGGAATCCGGCAGCGATGCGGTGTTGAAGGCCATTCGAAAAGGAGAAACCGCAGCGGACATGCTGGCGGCCGCAGAGCGGGCCCAAGAAGCGGGAATGGCCCTTTCGGTGATGGTGATCATGGGCCTGGCCGGGCCGGCAGGTTCGCAGGCCCATGCGGTGCAGACGGCGGCGGTTTTGAGTCAGATGAATCCCGCCTATATCGGGGCCCTGACCCTCATGGTGGAACCGGGGACCCCCTTGTACGAGGATGTCAAGGCGGGGCGCTTTACCCTGCTTTCGCCCCTTGAGGCGGTGGAAGAGATGCAGGCCTTGTTGACGGCCCTGGAGTCGCCGGGCAGTTATTTTTCCAGCCGCCATCCGTCCAATTACTTTAATCTTTCCGGCCGGCTCAATGACCTTAAGCCGGCTTTCTTGGCAAAACTGGAGGCCCTCTTGGCCAATCCCCAACTTTTGCGGGACAGCCGTTACCGGCGCTTATAGATGTTGGCAATAGACAGCCAGCTCGGTTGTTAAAGAGAGGTCTTTTATGTAAGATTTGTTTGTCTGGCTAAGATGGCCTTGAGGGGGTGAAGTAGGCATCGAAACCGCATATTATTAGACACTGCTTACTAAAATATGAAATAAATATTTTACAATAATGCAACAGCATCTTGATATTTGATTAACCCGGGTGTACAATGAAAAATAAGAGAATAATACTTGATTATCTCTTATTTTGAATCACCTTACTGTTTTTTTGAAAGGAGGGAAACACATGCTTAAAGATGTATTATGTCACAAAAAAGTGCTGTTTGCCGGCGGTTTGGTGACCGGTGTTATTGGCCGCAAGGTGCTCTCCAGTAAACCTGTTCGCAACTTTGCCGTTCAATCTGTGGCTTCTACCATGAAGCTTCAGCAAGACGCCGCTTATCAACTGGAAATGATGAGAGAAGAAGCAGAAGACTTAGTCGAAGAAAAACGCGACAATAAAGAGGCTTAGAAAGATGGTGCCCGTACATGACTTACCAAGTTGTATCTGCCCTACCGGGTTATTTGCGCTTGCGTGCACCGCGCTTTGCCATTAGTGAAGACGATAGCTATATTTTAAGCCATGTGATCGGTCAGATGCCAACGGTTTTTTCCGTTGACGTCAACTATATGACCGGCTCCATCTTGGTGCGTCACATGGGGGACAATGAAAAACTTACGGCGGATATCGAGGCCATTGACGTGGCAAGTTATCCGCCGGTGCCTTTACATGAACAAGATCAACACGTTAAAATCAGCCTGACCTTTAAGGGGATGCTGGCCAAGACCTTTATGGGCCGGTTGCTGAAAGGCTTTATGCCCATGCCTGTTTACAAGGTCATGACGGTTTACTCAGCCCTGCGCTATGTGTGGCGCGGCCTTAAATCCGTCAGTCAAGGTCGTTTTGACGTAGATGTGTTGGATGGCGCAGCGATTGGCTTATCCGTCGCATTTGGCCACTACCACAGCGCCTCCTCGATCATGTTCCTGCTGAGCATTTCCGACATTCTTGAAGAGTATGCGCGTCAACGGACCAGAAACGCCCTGACCACCGCCTTGATTATGAACGTGGATACGGTTTGGGTGCGCCTGGAAGAGGGCCTTGAAGTTCAAAAGAGCCTTTCCGATGTTCAAGTGGGCGAAGAAATCATTGTCCGGTCCGGAACCATGATTCCCCTGGATGGCGAAGTCATTGCAGGAGAAGCCGGCGTCAATCAACAGACCCTGACCGGTGAAAGCGCACCGGTGATTAAAGAAGTCGGCGATTCGGTATACGCCGGAACGGCTATCGCCGAAGGCGAACTGGTGATTCGCGTGCGCAAATTGCTTGAAGAAAGCCGTATCCAGTACATCCTGAATATGGTCGAACGTGCTGAAGATGAAAAAATCGGCACAGCTGCCAAAGCGGAAGCCTTGGCAGACCGCATTGTACCCTACAGCTTCTTATTTGCCGGGATTGTTTGGCTTTTGACCCGCGATGGGCACAAGGCCCTCTCCGCCTTGACGGTAGACTACTCTTGTGCCATCAAGTTGGCGACACCGCTGGCGATTATTTCCGCCATGCGTGAAGCCACCCAAAATCGTATCATGGTCAAAGGCGGCAAGTATCTGGAAGCCCTTGCTGAAGCGGATACCGTTGTATTCGACAAAACGGGGACGCTGACCTGCGCCACGCCGCGCGTGAAAAAAGTCATTCCGCTTATGGATGACATGAATCGCGACGAAGTCTTGCGCCTGGCCGCCTGCCTGGAAGAACACTTCCCGCACAGCTTGGCCCGCGCCATTGTGCGTCAAGCTGAGGAAGAAGGCCTGCAGCACCGTGAAGAACATGCTGACGTCAGTTATGTTGTGGCGCACGGGATTACTTCTGAATGGCGTGGACAGACCGTCCACATTGGCAGCCGCCATTTCCTGGAAGAAGATAAGGGCATCGTTTTTTCTGAAGCGGCAGAAACCCTGCTGCGTGAAGAAGGCAGCGGTTACTCCTGCGTCTATTTGGCCATAGGTGACCAGTTGGCCGGCTTTATTTGCATACAAGACCCGCCGCGGGAAGAAGCAAAAGAAGTGATTGCCCTGCTGCGTAAAACAGGCATCCAAAATGTGGTCATGCTCACCGGTGATGGTCCGCAAATTGCTGAACGCATTGCCGAGGAACTTGGCATTGACCGCTACTTTGCGGAAGTCTTGCCGGAAGATAAAGCCGCAAAAATACGTACCTTGCAAGATGAAGGCAAAAAAGTCATCATGGTCGGCGACGGCGTCAACGACACGCCTGCCCTGGCCCAAGCTGACGTATCCGTCTCCTTGCGGGATGCTTCAGACGTTGCGCGGGAAGTGGCCGATGTCACCCTCCTGCAAAGCGATCTGCTTGCCCTGGTGACGGCGCGCAAAATCAGCATACGGCTTATGCGCCGTGTGGACAGCAACTTTAACCGGATATTTACCTTCAACACCGGCTTGCTCATCCTAGGCGCTACCGGTCTTTTACAACCGACCACCACCGCCTTGTGGCACAATGTTTCCACAGCGGCCTTGGGCTATCTGGCCTGCCAACCGCTTTTAAGCCCCAAGGAAAGAACCCTGGCTGAATAAAAGCCTATCGATGAACCGCCCCTTTCGTTAACCAAAATTTGTTAACGAAAGGGGCGGTTTTTTTGCATATTTTTGTGAAAGAGTTATTTCAGTATGATAGAATTATTTTTTGAAGAATAAACTACTTGCTCGTTTTTTATACAAGCCAAAACTTCAATGCTTGGTAATAGATTTGTTTCAATTTCTAAAGGATTATCACTTACAACAATAAACTCTGATTTTTTCCCTGCGCGCAAGGAACCTTTTTCACTTTCTTCAAAATACGCAAAAGCGGCATTGATTGTCAATGCTTTTAAAGCCTCCCATACAGAAATCTGCTCATCTTTGCCAAGAATAAGTCCTCCTTTGGTTTGGCGCGTGACGGCTGTCCAGATGGTTTGAAAAAGGTTGGGCATAACGATTGGGCAATCCGTGTGGAAATTAACAGATAGCCCTTTATTAAGGGCAGTTTTTGCCGGGCTAATGTGTGGACCTCGTATAGGTCCCAAATTTTTCAAATGAGTATCTCCCCAGTAGTAGACGTGATCAATAAAGATAGAGGCTATCATATTAATTTCTTTCATTCGATCCAGTTGATCATCTCGTACCGTTTGACAATGAATCATGACCGGGCGAGCATCCATGTGAGGGAACTTTTTGCCTGAATTTTCACAAGCATTTATAAATTGTTCGCTGGCAGCATCTCCGTTGCAGTGAGCTAAAATTTGGCGATTTTCTTGGTAAGCGAGATCGGTGTAGGCTTGCACTTCGTCATCGCTTAACCATGGGTAGCTACAAAAATCATCGCTGCCTTCGTACGGCTCACTTAACCAAGCTGAACGCGCCTGAGGAGAGCCATCTAAAATGAGCTTGTAACCACCTAATTTAAAATGGTTTTCATAGTGATTTATACAGGAAGCATAGGTGTTAAAAATAGAACCAATGCCTCGACCAAAATTTTGAGCCGGGTAAGCAACAATATCACAAATTAAACGGCCTTCTTCTGCTGCCTGATGGCATAACTGGACAATGGGTTCATCAGTAGAGCCTTCTTGTATGGTTAACATCCCATTCTTCAAATAAATAGATTGCGCTTGAACGATATCCTCTACAGTAAGAGCGAGCTGTTTACAAATTAATTCATAAACTGGGTTAAAGGCCGTTTCTTCTAAATAGCCATTCGGCTCAAGACTATTTTCAATGCGGCCTATGACGCCCCCATCGGGTGATGGCGTATTCTTATCAATACCAAGAAATTCCAGCATTTTACTATTGGCTACACACATATGAATGCTGGTGTGAACAATAACTATAGCTAGGTCTGGAAAGGCATTGTCCAATAAAAATTTATCTGGATGTCTTGCTTCTTTAAGACGACTATGGTCATAACCTAAGCCAACGATAAATGGAAGCTCATCTACCTGGTTATTATCTATAAAGGTTTGTATAATTTCAATGATATCTTGAAAGTTGTTCGCTTCCTGTAAATTAGCAGATTTCAACAGCATAGCGGTATCTGAAATATGGCTATGTGCATCCAAAAAGGCTGGAAGTAATGTTTTGCCTTTTAAATTAATCAATTGAGTATTTTTTGTAATATAATGTTTAGCCTTTTCAGCATCACCAACGTATACAATTTTTCCTTTGTCGGAAATAAGAACTTCGGCAAAAGGTTGCTCATCTTCCATAGTGATAATATTTCCGTTATAAAAAGCTTGCATAAGATCACCTGCTTTAAAAATTTTTGGTTTCATAATAAAATTTTGCAAAAAAGTTTATTTATTTACAAGTACTGAAGTCTATGATAGCATATTAAATATATGAATAAAAAGGGGAATCTATTATGGATGTGGTAACAACTTTTTCGTGGGTTGGAATTATGCTTTTAGTCGGGGTCCTGTTAAGGGCGCTGGTAAAGCCCTTAGGAAGTATCCTAATGCCCGCTAGTGTTATTGGCGGCATTGTTGGCTTCATTTTAATGAATATGGGGATTTTATCCAAAGCGGGAGTTTCTTCTGATGCCTTAAATAATATTGTTGGGATCTTCTTTATTTTTACATTTATTTCTATGGGACTGACAAATGTACCTAAAGCAGATGGGGTTAATGCCAATAAAGAAGCTGTTAAAGGCTCTATTGGCATGGGATGCATTTGGAATATGCTATATGCCATACAACCTTTTATCGGTTATGGAGTGTTGCTTTTAGTGGGCGGTTTTTTTGCGATGTCGCCAGAATACGGGATGCTTATTCCCTTCGGGTTTGATCATGGCCCAGGGCAGGCGGCGACCTTTGGAGCAATGGTACAGGAAAATGGGTTGGAAGGTGCCCAGCAAGTAGCCATTACCTATGCAGTCCTGGGATTCCTAATGGCTTTTGGTGTTGGTGTTCCCTTGGCACATTATGGGATAAAAAAAGGCTTGGCTAGCTATCCTAGTAAGATAGATCAGAGTATCACAAAAGGCCTTTTTAAACGCGAAGAACAAACTGAAACAGCTGGCATGATAACAACTTATAATGGCAATATTGATTCTTTGGCTTTTTGTATTGCGCTGATGGGGCTATGTTATATTATTGCTGTACCTATTGGGGATTTATTGGTTTCTGTTCCTAATCAGTTTGTTCAAATCTTTGGCTCTATGACTTTTTTCATTGGGATGCTTGTGGCTTATGCCATCAGATATATACTAAATAAATTTGATTTAAAGCAATATTTTGATGATGGTCTTCAGACGCGAGTAACTGGCTTTACGACCGATTTTATGATTACTTCCGCTTTTATGGCCGTGCAACTTAGTGTTGTAGGGAAATGGTTTGTTCCAATTATAGTCACAGCCGTAGTTGTTGGTGCAGTAACTTTTGCTATTTGCTGGTTCTTTTCAGCGCGTATCGGTGGGCATTTTGATTTTGAGCGCTTGCTGGGTATTTGGGGCTGTGCAACGGGGACTTGCCCTAGTGGTATTGCTCTTATACGTATTGTTGACCCTCAACTGCGAACAACCGTATCATCAGAAATGGGCTCGATGAATGCGGTGATGATTGTAGATGCTTTTTTGGTACCACTAATTATCAGTTTCTGTAATGGTGGTATTCAATTAAGAACCATTGCGCTGTGGTTCTTACTGATTTTTGTGGTATCCCTAGTAGGCTCTTTATTAACAGGTAATGTTAAACGGAAAACGACGTATAGTTTAATAAGTGGAGAAAAACATATTGCTCAATAAGTATGCTGCCGCATCCCAAATACCATCGGGGTGCGGTAGTATTATTTTTTCCTTATGACGGGGCATAATACTTATGGTGCTCGTAATTTGTTATTTGCGCTTGGCGTGTCTAGAGGTAGGCAAGATACCCCAAGGAAAGAACCCTGGCTGAATAAAAGCCTATCAATGAACCGCCCCTTCCGTTAACCAAATTTGTTAACGAAAGGAGCGGTTTTTTTGTGGGGCTTTAGGCGTGGCGGTAAAAAACGTGCAGAGCGCCTTATTTTATGATAGACTCTATAAATATAAACAAGCGAATATATAAAGAGGTAGCATCAACAAAGGATTTTCAAAAGAGCGGACACCGGTAAAATCAAGGAGGGCTTATGAAAACATTCGGACAGAGAGGGCTGGTCATGCTGATGGGGGTGGTCCTTGTTTGTATTGTGGCAACGCTCGTCGTCGTTGCGGCAAACCTTGTCCTGCCGGCCGGTGATGGGCACAAAGCCGTCCTGCCGGCGACGAAGCAGGCCCCTGCCCAGGCGGAACTTTTATTTGCTGGTGATATTGTATTTCACCCCATCACCTATTCACCCCAGTATGAAACGGTCGTGCAGCCCTATGATTTTTCACCCATGTTTGCCCGTATGGCCGATCATTTGAAGGCCGCCGATTTTGCCAGCATCACCTTTGAAACCGTTTGCGATCCGGATATGCCCTATGCCGGCTACCCTGTTTTCAATACCCCTGAAATCGCCATTCCGACCCTTAAAAAGGCCGGCTTTGATGCCTTCGCCACCGCCAGCAACCATTGCTTGGACGGGGCCGGCATCAGTTCTCACGATAAAACCTTGCGGGCCATGGACCGCCATCATATGGACCATTTCGGGACGCGCCTGCCGGATGCACCGCCCAGCCCCTATATAAAAGAGGTCAAGGGGATCAAAATTGCCTGCCTGAATTACGCCGAAATGTACAACGGCAATGAGGCCGCCCTGTCCGATGCAGACTTGGACCGCCTCTCCCATTTGGAACTGGCCGCCGTGCGTCGGGACATCGCCAAGGCCAAAAAATCCGGCGCCGACCTAATCGCCGTCTTTCCCCACTGGGGCATAGAATATCAAACCCGTCCCTCCGAGGCCCAAATTGCCCTCGCCCACGAGATCGCTGCCGCCGGGGCAGACCTGGTCATCGGTTCCCACCCCCACGTCATCAACCCGGCAGAATGGGTTGACAACCAGGGGCGGAAAAGCTTCATTGCCTACTCCCTGGGCAATGCCATGTCCAATCAACGGGCCGAATTTTTAGGCACCATTGACACAGAAATCGGCTGTTTCCTCCGGGTTAAAGTCAAGAAAACCGCAACCGGTACCCAAATCACCGAAGCCAGCCTCCTGCCAAGCACCGTCTATGTCAACAGCAAAGACGGCGGAAAGAAATACGAAGCCGGCCTCATCAAAGACTTCCTGGCTTCCAATGAACTGACCCCTGACGAACGTGCGCACATGCAGCGCCTGCAAGAACGCGCAGAAGCCATCTTGGCCCAGCCGGTAGGGGAATAAAAATTTTATAAGGCGCTATTTGAAATAATAAAAGGACCTAAATCAAATTTAGGTCCTTTTATAAATACCTAGAGGATTAAAGAAGGTAGTTATTACTTAAAATTCTTCTGTGAGAATTTGATATACCGGCGCTCCTTCACATTCTCTGGGCATTCGCACGCCCAGTAAAGTAGCGATTGTAGGAGCGACATCAACTTGATGAATGGTACGGCTTGTTACAAAGCCTTCTTTAATACCAGCGCCGGCTGCAATAAATATGGGGCCTGCCGAAGTATCACATTCACCGGTTGAGGTGGCCATGCTATCGCAGTGATCGTGCTCATAGCCTTCAGCCATACAGTAGATAATATCTCCGCCTTGGGGATAGGGGATGCCTAATCCCAACATATGGGCATCCTTTCTTCTGAAGGCAAATGCAATAATTCTTTTTCCGGTAACTGGATCTCTGTGGCTGTATAGGTCAGAAATAATTTTTTCTTCAAGTTCATATTGATCTTCGGGGTCAACGATGCCGTGATCGGTTCGACCTTTCAAGTTAAGGTAGATATGCATTTCACGGTTGGCGACGGCAAGGGTTTTATCCCAGTCCATTTCGCGCAATTTATTGCCATTGCTGTCCTTTTTAAGGGTGGTATAGCCGAGCTCTTCCATCAATTGGATATTGGCCCCACTATCACCTAAGCCGCGAATGCCATGTGTTGGGCATACTTGTGCGTGATCTGAGGTAATGATCAATGTCCAGCCTTCATCTAGCAGGTGCACAAATTTAGCGACATAACGGTCAATCTGAGTGTAGACGTCTTCCATAAATCCGGGATATACCTCAGGGGACATGTTTTTATCAGGACGTCCGTGGACCATGTCCCGTATAAACATATGCTTTTGTAAGTCAGGAGAATGGAAGTGGGAGAAAATAACATCATAATCATGGTTTTCAATCAGATAATTGAGTGCACCGCTTTGCCAATCTAAGGTATGTTCCCAACAGGCGTGCATGCATTTTGAAATCAGTTCTGCGCTGCCCCCAAGGGTTGAGGTTGGCGGCGGGAAGCCGATATTATCAAGGATTTCTTTATGCAAGCTTTGTGGGGACCACATCATATCCATATCAATTTGCATGCCTGCAGACATCCAAATTTTGACATAAGAACCGTTTTCTTTAATCTCCAGGACACGGAAATCTCTATTGCATAAGATGCGCTTATCATTTTTTATGCCTTCATCAACATAATCGCGAACATATTCGCCCAGTGCAGCTTCAATTAGAGGTTCATCGGATTTTTTATTTTTATAGATGGCTATCTTATCATACTTTCCGTCATCATTTTGAAGAACAAGTGCTGGGCGGCGAATTAAACCACCTGATAATAAAATAGTAAATTCTTTGGCTGTTTCAGGAGCATTGGTCCATTTACTCTGATCTACATCTTTTAGGGTGGATAAGGACGCGTTGACAGGAATATCAATATAGCCGCCTTGACCGTCTACTAAAGGGTCTACAATATAGGTAGGAAAGCCGTCAGCACTGTTGCCGTATAGATCGCTAATATGGCCGCTTTCGCCACTGTCTTGAGGTTCTTCATCCAGACCGGTAACCACGCAGGGGACCTCTGCTGTTGAGGTGGCATGTGGTTTGAAGCCGGTGTGTTGGTTTTTAGGGTCAGCAATGACGAGCATTTCTTCTTCAAATTGGGCAGTACTCATATTGACAGAACCCGGGGAGGTACCATCGACAACGTGTAAATTCGGACTATCTGAAGACGGGGGCCAGGCGCTGCCGGGCCAGTGCCAAACCAAAGTTTTAAAGCCGGCTTCTGCAGTAACATTCCATAGCTGCTCGGCTTTACAAAGGCCAGAGTCGAAATTTAAATTAACCAAATCCAGGTCTTTACCTTGGCTAAAGAACGCGGTAATTTCATGAACTTCCGGCGGAACACCTGTTGCCAATGTAGTCCACTGGGGCGGTGTAACGGTGGGCATACTGCCTAATAAAACCAAATCTTCGCGGGCTGAGCCATGGTCAATAATTTTTTTGACGTTAGGCATTAACCCCATGTCAACATATTTTCTTGTCAATTTTGGATCCATTGCATCAAGGCCGATAACAAAAACTTTTTTAGATAATCCCTTTGTTCTCAACATCTCTAGTAACTCCTTTCGCTTTCCGACGGTTTACAACAACTTATCTTATGCGTATTATATAAGGGAATTTTTGAATATGCCAATAAATATTTTGACGATTTAGATAAAATTGAATTCCGAAATGGAATATTGCTTGATGTTTTACAGACCCCACCAGTTTTTATAGAGGCTTAATGTTTGTAGGGCGTAGTCGCTCTTCAGTTGACTTTCAATCGTTTTATAATGAAGCACGTCTACAGAAGGGGGTAAACTTCTAATATGATTCAACCTGGCAATGTAATCAGCATTTAATTGTTTTTTGAGGCTTTCTAAGAAGGGGGTTCGCAGCTCTAAAGGTGTATGACCATGTTTTAGAGAGAGCGTCTCTTGGTATAGCGGAGAGGTTATGCTGCCGCTTGAGCGGATTTTTTCCCATTGATTAATAATCGCAGCGCGGTTTCCGTCAATCATAAATTTAACCGCTTGCTTACCGGGTTTCCAATGGGCAAATCCCCAAAAGGTTTTTTTCCCTTTTCCGGGCAATAAAACTTCGTCAGAAATTTGGTTAATTTGCTGCTTGGTCCATTCTTTAATTTGTTGATAGAATTCGGTAGAGATTTTCTTTGCAATATAGGTATCCGTTAATGTTATAGAAAACAGCTGGAGGTCAGGATAGTAAAAATAGCCTTCCAGTTGTTCTTGCCACTCAGAAAATAAAGATTCTCCTTGCTGATTATTTTCAGTTTGGGCTAGTGTGGCAATATGTTTTAAATCCTCGGGGACAATTAGTTGTGCCATTTCGCACCCAATATCATATTCTAATTGGGCCTGCTCGTTTTCTTCAGTGCCGGTGAGATTTGGTATGAATCTTTGACGGGAGATAACAGACGTTGGCGTAAAACCTTTTTCCCGCAAAGCCATCATATATTCACAAAGGATATCGTTGTTAGCGCTGACTAGATAAGAAATGCCATCATTTTCTACATAAGCTGTCCCGTAAGCGGTTAACAGTAAATCAAAGAAGCCCATTTCGGACATCTGCATAATATCGTTTGTGATGGCCACATCTTTTAAACCCGATCTCGTGGACTCAGAATCAGTCATCGTTACACCTCTTTAATTAATATGTGTAGTATGTTTATACAATATGGCAGCCATATTCATCTTGCCTTAATGACACAGGATATTTTAAAAATTTGCTTAGCGTTTCTTCGGTCAATATCTTCTCGATAGGGCCTTGTTGGTAAATTTTTCCCTTTTTTAAGAGCAAGAGGTGGGTAAAAAAAGGCGTTATTTCTTCGGGATGATGCGTTACATATATAACCGTGTTTGAATATTTCGTCAAGATCTTCATCGCTTCTCTGTGCATTAATATATCCATTCCCGAGGTTAACTCATCCAGCAGAAGCATTTCTGGTGCGAGCAATAATGCTCTTGCAAATAAAACTTTTTGTTGTTCGCCTTTGGAAAGAGAATTAAATGGATAATCCAAATGCTCTGCTAAGCCGAATTGTTGTAGTTGTTTTAAGGCCAGGCCTTCATAGGTTAAAGAAGTGTTTGCACCAAGCTGAAATCCATTTCCGAATCCGGAGAGTAAAATATCCAAAATAGATTCATTCGAGAAGACTTTCCCAAAGAAACTGTGGCTAACCAATCCAACTTTTTGCCTTAAAAGGGTACTGTTAGAAGCCGTATAGGTCTTTCCCAATACCTTAAGTTGTCCACTTGAGGCATTTTGGAAACCACCAATTAGTGTTAATAAAGTTGTCTTTCCGCTTCCATTTAAACCGAACACAATCCATTTCTCTTTTGGGTGAACGCACCAATTTAAATTAGTGAGGATATTTTTCCCACAAAAAGATTTATTCATATTTTTTAGTTCAAGGGCGTATGGGTTACTGCTCATTTTTTTCATCCTTTTTTACAGTGGGCAATAAGTCCTGATCTTTGAATTTTTTGCAGGAGCCGACTAAATC
Source organism: Peptococcus niger (assembly GCF_900101835.1). NCBI lineage: Bacteria > Bacillati > Bacillota > Clostridia > Eubacteriales > Peptococcaceae > Peptococcus > Peptococcus niger. The sequence continues at coordinate 49,419 of NZ_FNAF01000008.1, read as the reverse complement.
ATCGGCATTTTTTACTGAGACGCTAAACCCTGTATCAGATAAGATCCCTAAAGATTTTGAGGCCCAGGTGATGATTTGAGCGACCTTTGCAATATTCATACGGACAGATTGCAGGCTAATGTCAAATTCTTTGTAGTGATTAAAGCCTGTTTCTTCAACATAAAATTTTGCGATTTTATAAATCTCTTTTTCAACACCATATTCGATTTTATCGCAACTGCTGCAAAATATTTCAACCCTGGTATCCGGACTACTCGCAAAGCTAATTTTTTTTAAAATTAAAGGACTTCCGCAATATTTGCAAACACAATGACGGCATCGTCCTTTTAGAGATTGAATTCGATCAGAATTTTGTTTCATAATAAGGGTCCTTTCCTTGGAAATGAACTGGTTCGCAACAGATCAATGCTTGCCTGCGCTTCATAGATGAAGCGCCAAATACAAGGATAGGCTGTTTATCACCAGAAATGGGAAAACAGCCTAGTACTTTAGAAAATAACTTGCAGGAAGAGAAGGCCTATCAGTATTAATGAAATGAATAGAATGGGAATAACCTTTAGGGCCATAACCATCATATCCTTGGAGTTAATCAATTGATTCATTGAGTAGGCAATGCCGGTAATCGGGGAGCCACCGGCTGTAGCAAGCGCCATTTGTGTGGTTAGGAAAAGAAGCAGAATCATGCCAATTTCACTTAAACCAACTGTGCTGCTGAATTGTACGAGAACAGGCATAATGATTATAGTAAGAATCATATTGTTGGCGAAATTTGTTATAATAGTTGCTAAAAGCATAGTTGCAACAATAAACACGAGTGGCGGTAATTTGGTTAAGGGGATGAGCATGGCAGCTAAAGTTTTAGCGACGCCTGTTTCTGGTTCTGTTAAGAATGAGGAGATAATGATAATAAATGTTGTGAGCAGAAAGACATCCCAAGGAAATTTTTGTCCGATGGTCTGATAGTGTATAAATGGCCTACCATCTTCTCGGCGAAAGAGCATCATAATACAAATAATAGAAGTTGCAATCCCGAAGATGGTTAATTTATTTAGCCATTGGGCGAGCAACATTTCTTTTGGGAGAGCTGAGGATAAGAACATAGCTAAGCAGAACAAAGCAAAGAAAATCACAGCATATTTTTGGTCGCGCGTTAGCTTAGTGCCGGTATCCGGATCTATTTTATAGTCATTTAAGACAGATACATCAATGCGGAGGACAAATTTCATCGTCAGTAGGAAAATACCAATCATGATGATACCAATTGGCAAGACAAAGGCCAGGTACTGGGCTACAGGGATTTCATGTTTAAACATGGCTGTATAGGCTGCAGTGAATGTGAGTCCCGTTCCCAAGAAAGGGAACATGATCTGGCCGTTCATGATGGAATAAGCGGTACCGAGTAAAAGCGCTGTTGGTAATTTTGTGTAGGGGGTAATATTTGCATTTTTACAAATCGCTGCAATAAAGGTACAATAAATGATGGCTGAAACAATAGGGTTGATAAATGCTGTGAGGAAAGCGCTTAAAAAGAAGAAAAATAAAGTCAGCCAGGGCTTTCCGCGCGAAAATCGGTTAAAAAATATAGCATTAACACAATATTGAGTTAATTTCATTTCATCCAAAACAGAGATTAACGGCAGTAAGGCAAAAAGTGCTACGATTATCGGCGAGCCGAACCCTTTGGCTAGGACTTCGGGGACGCCTGCATAGAGCCCTAGGCTAATAATAGCAACGAAGCTGGGATAGACCATGCCTATCGTTGTCCAGCCGTAAACGGCGCCGATAAATGTTCCCAAAACGCCCATTCCATATGGCGTCATTGATGAGAATGGGGGTAAAAAACCAAACCCGAAGACCAATAGCGTCGTAATAAAATGGTGGATATAATCCTTTCGACCCATAGTTGGGATGGTGGACATTAGAATACCTCCTCTTTGTAAGACAACAAGATATTTGGTGGCTGCTTTAGCCTTGTATTCACTGGCTAATCACAGCTATTAAAGCGCTTTATTTGTCATCAGCGTATAGCATTGTGATGTTTGTGTCCAATAATAAAAAAAGAGGTTTTGCTGATTGGCATGCCATAGTGGAATAGCTTTTGGGTTTACAGATGCTGAAATAAAGGGGTGTTGATTATGAGGTTGGAGTGGGTTAAATGCTTTATTTGGGCAGCACGATACGGATCGGTTAATCGTGCTGCAGAGGAATTATTTATGACTCAGCCCACGGTAAGCAAACAAATCAAAAAATTAGAAGGCTTTCTGGAGGTAGAATTGTTTAAAAGAACGGCGTCGGGCGTTCGTTTAACGCGAGAAGGTGCTCATTTTAAACTTTACGCAGAGAAAATGCTGGAAGCCTATGACAAATATATTTCAGAAAAATCTTCGGCGGATTTTGTGTTAAATACCTTGGATAAAGATATTACCTTCGTTGTGACGCCGCTATTATTGCAATCCTATTATGAAGACTTGGAATCCACGTTAAAGATTGAATTGGGTGACTTTAATTTTAAATTTATGGAGGCCTACCTTCCGGAAATACAAACATTGGTAAGTGAAAAAAGCCAAACATATGGATTAGCTTATTGCCCGGAAGATAGAGCCGTCGATGGTGATAATGTACAGTATTCCGTTATCGAAAAGAGTTTGATTGTCACTTGTGCGCATAGAAATATTTTTAGTGACAAAAATAAGACACGGTATATTATCAGTAGCCAGGAATATTTTGATAGCTATTTCAATGAAGAGGCCATTCCCGCATCTTTATTTTCATCTAATTTAGATTTGATTTTAAAAAAGTTAAATTCAGACCCCAATATGTCAGTATCTTTGCCGCGTAATATTGCTGAGCGGTCCAAAATAAATGAGATGAATGACATACAACTAATATATAACGATGATGACCCCTTTCTTGATTTACAATTTATTTATAAAGAAGAATCTGCGGATGAGCGCCTTTTAATAAAAATCTTGGAAGATATTTTAAGAGGTATTTTTAAAGGTGATTATGTGCGAAATTAAGTAGAGTTCGTAATTGAATATATCTATCGAAAGGGTTTTCTTGTTAAACGGTTTAGGGCGTCGTGTTGTACCCCTAAATTTTGAGATAATACCTGTACTTAAGGAGGGATGGCTATGGTTTGTCCCAAGTGTGGGGCGTCGGACCAGGAGGGCTTGTATTGCGGGTCTTGCGGGGCGCGGCTGGATGGTGAGCGTCGGCGCGGCTGGCGGCGGTTTTTCGGGCCGGGAACGGGTCGGACCTGGATTGTCTTTTTGGCGGGCTTGGCCTTTGCCCTGGCGGTTCTTCTGGGCATTTCAATTGCCCAGGACCGGTCCCTGCCGCAAAATTTGCAGACGGTCCAGGTGTCGAATAACCCCTATGCGGAGAGTGAAGCGGTTAAAAAACTGCGGACGGCGAAGCCGATTGACCCGGATCCGAACTTGCCCCAGGACAGTGTGGTGGGCTATTGGCAGCGTTACCATTTGAGTGGCAGCATTGATAAGATGGACGAGGATTACTACCGCTGGTTCTTAGGGGACCGGGTCTTTGCGGTCCGCTTTAACAAGGACCACTATCAGGTGACGGCAGATGAAGAGCGCTACTATGATTTCGCCTTTAAGGCGGAGGATGAATGGGGCTTTCTCAAGGCCTATACCAAACGCGGCAAGGCGGTCAAGGAGCCGGACTTCTCGGAAGGCTTCAGCGTTTTCCGGGTGGGACCGGACGGCCGATTGACCCGGGCCATGCGGATTAACCGGGATGCCTTTGCCCTCTTGGGGCAAACCTATGGTGAGATCGCCGGTACTTACGGGCCCGGGGCGTTGACGGTGATCAACGGCGACCAGTACATCGTCTTCCGCGGTGACGGCGGGAATGTGGCCTTGCAATTTTCAGGGGACACGGTTCCGCTGGCAAGTGAGGCCGGCCACCCCTGGCACTTGGTGCCCCTGTCGGATGTCAAGGACGAGGGCGCTGACGGGGCAGGAGGGCTTGAAACGGCAGACCCGCAACCGCCGGCCAAGGAGTCAAAGGAAGCAGAGACTCCCTCGCAAAAGGACCGGAAGGTGAAAATTCCCGACCCGGCGACCTTCCCGGCGACCAATGCGGTGGCAACCGGGGCGGTATGGGCGGATTTGGGCTTTTTTGTAGACGGCTGTCCGCCGACCCTGTCCCTGGATGACCTGGGCAAGCTTCTGAATGTCGACTTTGAAACGGGCCGGGCCGGCGCCATCTCCGGCTACCATTTCTACGGGATGGAAGATGGCTATTTTGCGGCGACGGTTACGGTGAACGGCGCCGCCTACAAGGTGAGTGGCTACGGCGACCACTTGGACCGGGCCAAAACGCGGATTTTTATTGAACGGCAGTAGCAGACCGGATTTTTTGGACAAGAAAAGGGCAGGCTGAGCGGAGTGCTCAACCTGCCCTTTTCTATTTTGCGGGGGCCTTTATTTTTTTGTAAAGATGACGCCGGTGGTCCGGCCGCGGTCGCCATAAACGGGGCGGACGGCGTAGCCGGTGGCGTCTGCCATAAAACGGATGGGCACCATGGTGCGGCCGTTCTTGCTGATGAAGGGACGGGCATCCATTTGGATGACCTTGTTGTCTATGGCGTAGTGGTCATAGCCCAGGGTCATGGTGATGATTTTATTGTTAAACTTGGTGGTGATGGTACGGATGTTGTGGTTGTAGTTGATTTCCGCACCCAGGATTTCGCCGATGGCCCGGTAGGGGACGTAGGTGCGCCCGTCTTTAACGAGGGGCGGTTCGTCCATGTAAACGCTGCGCCCGTCCACGTCCATGACCAGGTTGCCGATGCTCAGGCGGACGGTTTGCGGAGAATAGCTGTAGGCGCTGAGCGGGATGAGAACCGGCTCATCCTTGCGATTGAGGCGAATGCCGAGAAGGCCCTTGCCGTCGGCTTTGCCGGACAGGCGGACGGTGGCCATGCCATTGTCATCGGTCATGACGCTGTCGCTGGCCAGGCGAATGCCGGGGGCATTGCTGGTAATGTAAACCGGGACCCCGGCGCCGATGCCGGCCCCGTTTGACCGGTAGAGGTGCAGGGTCAGGATGGTCGGCGTCTGCCCATCTTGATGGACAGGGATGTGGACGTCTTTTTCAGTGTGGGCGCGTGGCGGCTGGACGGTCAGCCCCTTGAGCTCAACCCCCTTGATGGAGGGGCTGATGCGCATAAAGGCCACATCACTGACGATGGCCGTTCCCACCGTCAGGGTGCGGGCTTTAGGGCCGGTGGCATTAAAGCTTTGCGCGTCATACAGGGCCATTTCCGCCGGATTAAAGCGTGCGCCGGCCGGGATGAAAACACCCTTTAACAAATAGCTGCCGGCTTGGGTAAACCGCACCTTAAAGGTGCGCTGGCGTTGAAATCCCGGACCGTCGGCAATAAAGACGCCGGGCGCGCCGCTGCCGCTGTGAACGTAAAGCCCCTCTTCAATGGAGCGCGGCACCAATTCCATGCTTTGCAGGGGGACGGTGCCGTCCGGATCGGTTACCCAAAAATAGAGCTTGCCCGCCGGCGGGTCCGACAGAGGCCGGCCGTTGTCACCCAGCAAGCCGATGGTGATTTCAGCCGGCTCGTAAGGGGCCAGAGAGCGGCTGGCAGAATCCGTATAAATAAAAGAAGCGGAATTGGAAACATCTTCCGCCTGAACCGGTTGCGGTATGATTAAGAAGCCCAGCAGCAAGACCGCTGCCAGTGGTAAGCGAAAACGCATAAAATCATCCTCCTTAACCATATTGTACCAAAAGCGGTCAAGGGCTTTATAACAAGTTGGTTACAAATCCCGGTCAATCGTCTGCGTCGGCAAAAATAATTTGCTTGGGGCAATACTGCTCGGCCTTTCTTACCGCGGCCTGGACGTCAGGATCCTGGGGCGATTGGCTGTGGACCCGGGCCTGGTTGGCGGCATTCAGCTCAAAGACTTCCGGCGCCAAGGCCACGCAAGCGCCGCAGCCGATGCAGCCGCCTGAAATGCTGATGTACATGAGAACTCCTCCTTTGGTCTACTGTTTTTTTACCCAGGAGAGGCCAATGCTATGCATCGCCTCTTGGACAGGGCGGTGGAACAGGGTATAATAACGGTAACTTAGCAATCTTCTGATGGCATAAAAGGAGGCAGTTATGAAACATCATGCGCTAACGGCGCTCGGACTTGTGCTGGCCCTGGTTTTCAGCACGCCGGTCATGGCGACAGCAGCCCCCCTACCGGATAAGGCGCTGGTTGTGGACGGGATCCTGCTCATCAACAAGACCTACCCGATTGGCCCGGACTACGACCCCATTCCCAATGCCCCTGACAACAAGCAGCTTCTGCCGGAAGCCCAAAAGGCTTTCAACGAGATGCGCAGCGCGGCACAAAGGGAAGCCGGCCTTAATCTCTTTGTCCTGTCGGGCTACCGCAACTATGCCTACCAGCAGTGGCTTTACAACAGTTACCGGGCCAATGTCGGTGACTATGCCGATACCTTCAGTGCCAAGCCGGGCATGAGTGAGCACCAGAGCGGCTTGGCGGCGGATATTGGCGACTTGCGCTATCCTGGGGCCACCCTGGAAGTGACCTTTGAAAACACAGATGCCGGCCAGTGGTTGGCGGCCAATGCGCCCCGGTTTGGTTTTATCCTGCGCTTTCCCAAAGGGCAGGAAGGGGTGACCGGCTACCAGTATGAGCCTTGGCATTTCCGCTACGTCGGCCGGGAAACAGCCCAGCGCATGACCGCTGCCGGCGTGCCCACCCTGGAAGCCTGGTTGGGGATCGATCCGTCCGCCGGCCGTGCCGTGGGTTATCATAAGATCGGCAATGTTCTTGTGAACCGGTTGCCGGCCCCCTTGGGCGGCTACCTGATTAATGGCTATCACTACTACAAGCTGAGGGACTTGGCCCAGGCCTTAAGCGGCACGGCAGCGGCCTTTTCCGTAGACTATGACGCGGACAGCCGTGAAATTATTTTGCAGCGAACCCCTTTTGCCAGCAGTGAGGAGACAATTGCCGGAGAGACAGGCATGCCCTGCCGCAGTGCCCTGATGGACGACATTCGCGTGCGGGTGGATGGCGGTGCCTTTTCCTTGAGCCGGGCGGTGATTGACGGTTTCAGCTACATCAAGCTGCGCGACCTGGCAGGGCCCCTGGGCTTTAAGGTCGACTGGCAGGAAGCGCCGCCGACGGTGCTTTTGACCACGCCGGAGAAGCCCCTTGCCGAGCCTGATAAGCAGTTCGCCGGGCAAGGGGAGCAGGGGCCGTCAGAGAGCGCTGCCCCAGTAGAGGCCCCTGCCACATCCGACCCGGCACCATCTGCCGGAAGAACCGTCGGTTGATTTTTTGATAAGAAGAAAGTGAGGAAGACCCTATGGCAAAAATAAAAATGACAACCCCCCTGGTGGAAATGGACGGGGATGAAATGACCCGGATCCTCTGGGGATGGATTAAGGACAAGCTCATCCTGCCCCATGTGGACCTGAAGACGGACTACTATGATTTGGGCCTGGACCACCGCAATGCCACCGATGACCAGGTGACCCATGAGGCAGCCGAGGCCATTAAAAAATACGGCGTTGGGGTGAAGTGCGCCACCATCACCCCAAATGCCGCCCGGATGGACGAATATGATTTAAAAGAAATGTGGAAAAGCCCCAACGGCACCATCCGGGCCGCCTTGGACGGGACCGTTTTCCGGGCGCCAATCCTGGTCAAGGGCATTGCCCCCTATGTGGCCAATTGGGAAGCCCCCATTACCGTGGCCCGTCACGCCTATGGTGACCTCTACCGGAATGTAGAACTGGCGGTCAGCGGCCCGGCTACGGCGAAAATGGTCGTCCAGTATGATGACGGGCGGACAGAGGAAAAAGACATTTTCCGCTTTGAAGGGCCGGGTATCGTTCAGGGCATGCACAACCTGGACGCGTCCATTGAAAGTTTTGCCCGCGCCTGCATGACCTATGCCCTGGACACCAAGCAGGACCTCTGGTTTTCGACCAAAGACACCATTTCAAAGGTCTACGACCACCGGTTTAAGGATATTTTTGCCGAAGTCTATGAGAAAGACTATAAGGCTGCCTTTGACCAAGCCGGGCTGGAATATTTTTACACCCTGATTGACGATGCGGTGGCGCGGGTGGTCCGGTCTCGCGGCGGCTTTATCTGGGCCTGCAAAAATTATGACGGTGACGTGATGAGCGATTTGGTGGCAACAGCCTTTGGCAGCTTGGCCATGATGACCTCTGTCCTGGTATCCCCGCAGGGCTATTACGAGTATGAAGCGGCGCACGGAACGGTCCAGCGCCATTACTACAAACACTTGCAGGGTGAAGAAACCTCCACCAACAGCGTGGCCACCATCTTTGCCTGGTCAGGCGCCCTGCGCAAACGGGGCGAACTGGACGGCAATTCAGACTTGCAGGCCTTTGCCAACCGACTGGAGCAGGCCACCCTGTCCACCATTGAAGCCGGTGAAATGACCGGCGACCTGGTCCTCCTGTCCACCTTGGCCAAGAAGCAAAAACTGTCCAGCGAAGCCTTTTTAGACGCAATTGCCGGGCGGTTATAAGGCCCTTGTTTGCCTGCAAACTTTTTGCGTAAGAAGAGCAAGCAAATCAATTTATGAAGGAGTGAGCTTATGTTCAACCAATCACGTAAATGGCTCGCCGGCCTGCTGTGTGCAGGTTTGCTGGTGACGAGCCTGCCCCTGACGACGGCCCCTCTTGCCGCCGCGCCTTCGTCCGTTTCCCCGTCCTTTGCCTATGGGCCCTGGGCGCCGGAAGAGATGACGGTCAGCCCGGACCAATTGAAGGCCGGTGAAGCCGGGGTCATCCAGGTTAACTTTGACCGGAACTATTCCCCGGCAGCCGGTGACCGGCTCGAAGTGGCCGCTCTGGATGGGCAAGGGAAGAAACTGGACAAGGAGAGCCAGGAGATTGCCCTGGACCAGACCGCCACAGTCGGCGCAGTTGCCGTATCGGTAACGCCGTCTGCCCAGGTGAGCAAGTACCTTGTGACCTATAAGGGGGCCCCCGGGAATACAGCCAAGTTGAGCCGTACCCTTAAGGTGACCGGCGGCTTAGCAGACCTCAAGCCGGAACTGACCTATGCCAATTTGCGGGTGGCCCCCGGTGAAACCGTTGCGGCGCCGACTCTGGCCCTGGTGGACCAAGCCGGCAACCGCCGGTCTGCCCAAGCGGTGACCTTCAGCGTCACCGGCGCTACCGTGGATGGAAGCATCAATAAAGACGGGAGCTTTGTGGTGGCAGGCAATGCCCCCATCGGTTCATCGATTATCGTCACAGCCACCGCAGACGGTTTAAAAGCGACGGCAACCTTTACCGTTACCCGGGCCAGTAAGACGGAAGGCATCGTTTTAAAAACATCCTCCAGCAAGGGGGTCGTTGAAGCGGAAAATGACGTGACCTTTAGTTTACAAAAAGACGGCCAACCGGTGATCTTAGAATGGAAGCCGACGGTCGTCCGGGTAGAATTTTTGAACGGTGCTCAGGCCATCGGTTATGCGGTCGATTTGAACAAGATTAGCAGCGGTGGGGAAGGAAAGCTGGTCTTGAAGTCTCAGACCGCCGCCACTGTTCAATGGCGGCTGGTTTTATCAGATAACGAGGGCCACCGGTTAAGCACTGAACCGGTCGATTATACCTTTGCCGCCGGTCAGCCGCCGGTGCAAAAGCGGACAGTAGCCTTGGACATCGGCTCGACGAATTTGGTCGTTGACGGGGATATGGTGGTCGCCATGGATTCAGCACCGGTGGTGGTGAACAGCCGGACCTATGTCCCCTATCGCGCCGTGGCCCAGGCCTTTGGGGCCAAAGTGACTTACAACCATGCGGCACGGACGGTGACCACCACTTTGGGCGAGCAAAAGATTGTCATGACCCTTGATCAAAAGACCTACCAGTTGAATGGGGCCAACAAGCACATGGACGTGGCGCCTTACGTCAACCAAGCCGGCCGGACCATGGTGCCGGTGCGCTTTGTGGCAGAAGCCCTAGGCTTCCAGGTCACCCCGCGCTATCGCGGCAATGGCACCACCCAGGGGGTTTCCTTTAGCCGCTAGTCAGCGGACAAGTGCCGGCCTCGGCAGGACAAGATAAAAAGCGATGTAACTGCACTGACCCCCAAAAGTTGGACCAAGAAATCTAACCTTTGGGGGTCTTTTAATGGCAAAATACAGTTATGAATTGAAGAAGAAAATTGTTGAGGAATACTTGAATGGAAACGCAGGTCATAAAATCCTGGCTAAGAAATACCAAATTGGCAAATCACAGATCAGACGCTGGAGTTATAGAATTAAGAAGAACACTTCATCACTATTTGAGTGAAAAATGTTTTGCTTAATTCTTTTTTTATTGAAGAATTTGAGCGAAAGGAGGTAATCGTGAGAAATTATGAGAAAATAACCGCCTTGTATGAAAGGTTAAGTCGAGATGACGAACTACAAGGTGAGAGTAATTCTATCATGAATCAGAAGAAAATCTTGGAAGAATACGCAAAGAAAAATCATTTGGAGAACATCGTTCATTTTACCGATGACGGAATCAGCGGGACGCAGTTCGATCGTCCGGGATTTATGGAAATGATGAATGGAGTAAATACTGGAAATATCGGTTGTATCATCGTAAAGGATATGAGTAGACTCGGCAGAGATTATCTCAAAGTCGGTCAATGTATGGAGATATTAAGACAAAAGGGAGTAAGACTCATTGCCATAAACGACAATGTGGACAGCTTTTACAAAGACGATGATTTTACTCCATTTCGAAACATTATGAACGAGTGGTATGCGAGAGATACATCAAGGAAAATCAAGTCCACATTCAAAGCTAAAGGCGAAAGCGGAAAGCATACAGGAAGCAGTCCACCCTATGGCTATATCAAAGACAAGGACGATAAAAATCAGTGGATTATCGACGAAAAAGCAGCAGAGATTGTCCGAAGAATATTTCATCTGACAATGGACGGAAAAGGACCCTATGCCATTGCAAGGATATTGGAAGCCGACAAGATAGATATACCCGCCTATCATCAGCAGAAATTGGGATAAGGACTACATCAAAGCAAAGTGTTTGAATATCCGTATCGTTGGTGCAGTTCCACGATTGCAAGTATCTTAAAAAAACAAGAATATTTAGGGCATACAGTCAACTTCAAAACAAGGAAGCATTTCAAAGACAAGAAAAGTAAATATGTATCTGAAGATAACTGGCTCATCTTTGAGAACACGCACGAGCCGATTATCGACCAAGAAACCTTTGATAATGTGCAGAGAATACGAGGAAATGTCAAACGGTATCCTGACGGTTGGGGCGAATACCACCCCCTTACAGGACTGATGTATTGTGCCGATTGTGGCAGTAAAATGTATGTTCACAGAACGAGCAACTACAAGAATATCCCCTATTATACTTGCAGTGCCTACACAAAAGTACCTTGTGGAACACTTTGTCCCTCCGCTCACAGGATAAAAGCAGAAGTAGTCTTAAAGCTCATTCAAAGCACCCTACAAGACATTAAGAAAAGCCTTGATGAAGATAACGAAGCCTTTCTCCATTCCATTCAAAACGAAATGGAAGAAAGCGAAAAAATGGAAATGGAAAAGAAAAAGACAAGGCTCACAGATAGTAAAAACAGACTTCAGGAACTGGAACGCTTAATGGGTTGGATATATGAAGATATGATACTGGAGAAGATACCGAATACCCGATATGAAATCTTAAATAATCAGTATGAAACCGAGCAAAGGGAACTTAGTAAAGAAATCGATGAGTTGGAAAAAGCCATCAAGCGATACGAAAAAGAAACCGACAGAGCCAAAAAGTTTATCCGGTTGATTGAACGCTATGATAACTTTGACGAACTGACACCGACCATCATTAACGAGTTTGTAGAAAAAATCTTAGTCCACGAACGAGATCGAAAAGGCAGTCAAACCACCAATCAGAAAGTCGAAATCTACTTCAACTTTATCGACAACTATGAACCGCCGAAAGAAGAATTATCCGAAGAAGAAATGCAGAAATTAAGGGAGGAGGAAGAAAAAGAACGGGCAAGAAAAGACAGGCTTCATCAAAACTACTTGAAACGTAAAGCAAACGGCAAGCAAAAAGAATATGAGGATAGATATAAGGCAAGGAGAGAGGAGAAAAAACAGGAGAAACTAAAGGTTTTGAAAAGAACAGGGATACCGGTAAGTGAGTATAGAAAAATATTTAAAAAACAAAAATGATATACAATAGTTAGTTGACATTAACTATCATATAGTATATAATAAAAACCGACGACATTGTCGGTTTTTTGTTTGTTGAGTAGAAAAGAGGTCTTCATTTTGAAAGAAGAAAAACAAAAAGTAGGACAAATCAAAAAAAAGAAAATTAGAGAAGCTGCAAAAAAATGTTTTTTAACAAAAGGCTTTCAAAGCACAACGATGGAAGATGTCATTACAGAGATAGGTATGAGTAGAGGGGGTGTTTATCATCATTATGCAAGTACAAATGAAATGCTTAAAGACTTAATGCTTGATGGTAATGATTACAGAAACAGCTTGATAAATGAGTATTTGGAAAATAATCGAGGCAAAGATAAATATCAGCAAATGGGTGATATTTTGGTTGATAAGTCACTGGCTGATACAGATTTGATGAGATTATATACGCTCCTTTTACAGGCAAAAAAATATAATGAGGATTTGGAAAAGTTGTATCAAGAATTGAAACTTAATACGACTAATGAACTAAGTTTAATCGCCAAGCAGCTTGGAATTAAAGCAGATATATTTGGTGACGGTTTTTTAGTGAATTATATCAATGGATTGATATTAAGTTCAGAAATTTTAGGTGCGAGAAAGTCTTATAGCGAGCATAAACGATATATAAAAGAAACAATGATAAATTATATTGTTGATGTAGAAAAGAAAAATTAAAACAATTAGGAGGTTTCAAATGAGCAAACGATTAGAGGTAAAGGATTTAATCAATATAGGATTATTTTCCGTATTAGGATTCATATTTATGATGATTGGATCATTTTTAGCAATGATTCCGGTTTTAATGCCGGTTGTCCCATTTGCACAGGGAGTTTTGGTAGGACCTGTAAATATGCTATATTCTACCAAAATTAAAAAAAGAGGAATGATTTTTATTCAATCATTATTGATTGCATTGATATATGTTGCTATGGGACATGGACCTTGGGCATTATTAACGGCTGTTATCGCTGGTATTATTGCTGAAATAATTTTGAAATCAGGAGAATATACCAATGTAAAGAAAGCAAGATTGGCATTTTCAATTGCTCCTCTTTGCACGTTAGGAAATTGGCTCCCAATTTTTATATCAAGAAATGAATATATTAAGCAAATGTTAGAACAAGGATACGATCAAGAGTTCATTGATAAGATGCTTAGTGTTATGCCAAATTGGATTATTGTTGTAATGGCAATAGTAGGAATTATCGGTGCATATATAGGTTGTAGCATTGGAATGGCATTTCTAAAAAAACACTTCAAAAAAACCGGTATGGAAAAATAAGATTTCATGGAGAGTTAGGATGATAATCAAACTTGATTTTCGTACAAAGCTTTTTATGACGATAGTTCTTTCATATGTGATGGTATTAGGCAATATTCAAACAAAGTATTTCGTGCAAGCCATTTTAATATCCACAATTCCGATAATACTTTTAATTAACGCAAAATATATAAGAGTAGCTATTATTGGAGTGGCTACTCTTTTGTTTGTTTATGCTGCTGATAAATTTCTGATAGGGCTTAATTACAATCCTGTGGTTGCAATTTTATTGATAATAGTGATGGTTATTAAAAAAATTCTCCCCGCATTTTTGATGGGGAGATATACCATACTTACATCAAATGTTGGAGAAAGCATTTACTCATTAAAAAAAATGAAATGTCCAGATGAAATAGCCATTCCCTTGACGGTAATGGTACGTTTCTTTTATGCTGCAAGGATTGATTATAGTAATATAAAAAAAGCTATGCGTTTGAGAGGATTGACGCTTAAAAAGTTAATAAAGAGTCCAATTTTATTATTTGAATATAGATTAGTGCCATTATTGATGTGCTTATCAAAGGCAGCAGATGATTTGACGGTATCAGCTATGACGAAAGGGTTGGCTGTAAATCAAAAGAGAACAAGTATTAGTGAAACATATATGGGACTTGTTGACTTTATGTTTTTCTTAATAATGGCATGGATAATCTATCTATATATAAGGGGAAAATATGCTTGAATTACAAAATTTAACAGTGGGTTTTGACGGTGAAAGCATATTGAAAAATATAAATATGATTTTCAAACCCGGTGAAGTAACCGTCATTACAGGACATTCAGGAACAGGAAAAAGTAGCTTGCTAAAAGTTATCAATGGAATCATTCCGGAATACAATAATGCAGAATTAGAAGGAGATATTGTATTTAACGGAAAATCATTGTTTGGCTTGACAATATTGGAACGATCTAAATTTATATCTACAGTGTTTCAAAATCCTAAAACACAATTTTATTGTATCAATTCAACCGATGAACTGGCTTTTCAGTTGGAAAATAGAAACATAGACAAAGATTTGATTTTAGATAAAATTCAGTATTATTCAGCGGTTTTAGGTACAAAGGAATTATTAGATAGGAATATCTTTGAACTATCTGGAGGCGAAAAGCAGTTGATTGCAGTAACAGCTTGTGGGATTTCTGAAAATGAAATTATCTTGTTGGATGAACCCTCATCTTCCTTAGATCAGGTTGCAATAGAGCATTTACAGAATGCCATTATGGAACTGAAAAAAAGAAAGAAAATTATCATCATTGTGGAGCATAGATTGTTTTATCTGAAAGATATGCTTGATAAATTGTGTGTGATAGAAAATGGAACTTATAAAGAATACACAAAAGAGCAGTTTTGTGATGATTTCTTTGAACAGGTTTCTGAAAAACACAATCTAAGGAGTTTTAATGCGATTTCTAAAAACAATTTTTTAAGCAGGAAATATAAGCAAGTAGAAGTGTTAAAGAAAAATTCTTCAGATCTTGATTGTAAAGCATTGTCTTGTTTGAATTTCAAAAAAAAATATGAAAGAAAGGAAATCTTTGACTTCAGTATTGCCTTTGAATCCGGTATCAATTTCATCATTGGTCAAAATGGTGTTGGGAAAAGCACTTTTATCAATTTGCTGATGGGGCTGACAAGAGGAACAGGAGAGGTGTTTTATAACGGAGTAAAAGTAAAAAAACGATGTGAAAATATTTTTGCGATTATGCAAGATGTTAATTATCAACTTTTTACAGAATCTGTATGGCAAGAAATTTCAACTATTACTAAAGAGGATGAATTAAAAAATGAAATTTTGAGGAGGGTAGACTTATTTGATAAAAAAGAAATGCACCCAAACTCATTATCGGGAGGTGAAAAGCAACGATTATTACTTGCTATGTCAATGCTGAGCAGGAAGCCCATCATAATTTTCGATGAACCGACAAGCGGATTATGTAAAAGGCAGATGGATATTTTGATTGGATTTCTTAATAAAATGACCGAACAAGGAAAGATAATTATCATAATCACACACGATTATGAATTTATAGATAGATGTAACGGAAAAGTATATGAGTTTGTGAAATAAATATAGGTAAAGGAGAATGATACGATGAAAGAAGATATGAAAACACAACTTTTAACCAAAAGTCCTAAAGAACTGTTATTTAAGTTGGCAATTCCCGGAATAATCGGGATGATTGTCATAGGATTGTATCCATTTATGGATGGTGTGTTTGCAGGATGGCTCATTGGTGATTATGCTATGTCAGCCATTAGTGTATCTATGTCCTTAACGATTATAAATGGAGGAATATCGGCATTGATTGGCGTTGGAAGTGCCTCAATACTATCAAGAGCAATCGGAAAGGGCGATAAAGAAACGACAGATAAAATATTCGGGAATTTTTGTTACTGGGTAATATTTTTTTCTGTAATTATCACGATATTGGGTTTGGTTTTTGCACCTCATTTTTTAGATTTGGTAGGAGCTAAAGGAAATATTAAAGAACTTGGTGTGAGATATTTAAGAATAGTTTTCTTTGGCTCTATATTTGTGAATTTTGCTCAAGCGGGAAATATGACAATGCGTGGCGAAGGTGCATTAAAGCAATCAATGATGATTATGGGAGCGGGAGCTATATTAAACATTATTTTAGATCCTATTTTTATGAAGTTGATGGGTGAATATGCGATTGAAGGTGCAGCTATTGCAACTGTAATATCTCAAATTGTACAAGCAATATTGACATTCCACTATTTTTCAAAGAAAAGTGCTTTTGTGGGTATCCATAAAATTCAAAAATACAAGGCAATTTATAGCGAAATGTTCAGTATAGGAAGTTCAGCAATGATGATGCAAATTTTATTTGCAGTACAGCAAACATTTTTGTTTAAGCAAGCCTTTGCGTATGGAGGAGATGATTGGGGAATTTTGATGTCTGCTACAATGCGATTATATATGTTTTCCTTTATTCCACTGTGGGGTATGAGTCAAGGCTTACAACCTGTTATTGGAGCTAATTTCGGAGCAAAACAATACGGAAGAGTAAAAGATACGATGAAGATTTTTATGTATGGTGCAACAATTCTTGCAGCAGCTTCATGGATACCATCAATGTTTTGTTCAGAAAAATTACTATCATTATTCAGTGTGAGAAGGGAGATTATTGAAGTTGGTGTTGTAAATTTTAAGATGTTTTATTCTACATTCATCTTATATGGAATTATGATTATGACACTTACATTTTTCCAATCCATAGGAGATGGAAAAAAAGCAGGCATGATTGTAATGCTTAGACAGTTAGTTTTATTTATTCCTGCAATATTACTATTTCCAAAGGTGTTTGGAGCGTCAGCAGTTTGGTGGACAGAACCTATCGTAGACTTTAGTATGATTATGTTAGGACTGTTTTTAATGCTTAATGGACTTAAGAAGATGGGAAAACAACAAATTACAAACAGTTTTAGGTAGCTTAAAAGACAAAATAAAAAATTAGAAAGGTTTGATGTATGAATATTGTTTAACTATAAGGGATGGGTGATTAAAATGGAAAAATCTTTATATACAAAAGAAATAGATAACAAAAATTTCTATTTGCCTTATAGTTGTCTATTCTCTCAAACAATTAAATACATCTAAAGAAAAGGTAAACTCTTTTCAATTCGGAGGACATTTTACGCCAAAGTGTAGAAGTCCTCTTTTTTTATTCTCAAAAAGCAAAATCAGAGAACAGAAAAGGAGGAATACACAATGGATAAAAAGGATTACTACCTTTATGTCAAAGGAAAAGCGATTAAGGTCAGTGAAGAAGTATATAAAGCCTATTGGAAGATAACCGAGCATGAAAAATACCTTATCAAGAAAGATTGGAAAAACAATGTAATACCGTTTTCAGCACTGGATTATGACGGACACTTTGTAGACAACATCATAGATGAAAGAATAGACTTAGAAAAAATTGTAGAAGTCAAAATGCAAATTGAAGAATTAAACAAGGCATTAGCTACACTCACAAAAAAAGAAAGAGAGTTGATAGAAGCCATTTTCTACAAAGAAGAAAGTCTAAGGTCGATTGGCAAAAAAGAAAAAAGTAAGCTATCAAGCAATTGGGAAAAGGAGGGATAAGATTTTAGAAAAACTAAGAAAACTTTTAGAAGATAAATTCTAAAGAGATGGGAAAGGTTAAGTATCAAAGAAAGGTACTTAGCCTTTCTTTATTTGGAACGTAACAATATTGAAACGGAGGAATGAAAAATGAAAGAGTTAGAAAATGTAATGAGCCAGTTAGAAAAAGAAACCAAGAAAAAAGAACAGGCGGAAAACAAGATTAAGCTATTAAAACAGAAAAAAAGTAAACTGAAAAGAAGTGCCGATACGAAAAGAAAAGTAGAAAAAGGTGGCGTGTTTGAGAAATTTGAAAAACAGATAACCGGAGTAGAAGAAAATACAGATAATGATTTAATCTATGCCTTTTTAGATTATGTACTTTCCGATAATCGAAATAGAGAAAAGTTAAAAGAACTTACAGAAATTCATTTAAGAGAAAAAGAAATCTCATTAGAAGAAAAACCAAATCTTGAAGAAGAAAACACAAAAATGTATTAGAAACTGAGATGGAGCAAAGTGAGAAACATTTTAACACTTTGCTTTTTTGTGGATTTGAAAAATCTACAAAAAGCAAAGTTCACAGGGGTCTAAGGGGGAGTAGCCCCTTTGAATAAATAAAAATGCTTTAGCGTTTTTATTTCCTTAGCGGAGCGAATAGCTTTCCGCAGGAACGCAAAGCACCGAGTATAGTCGGTGTATCTTTGCGCCCTTTGAAAAAGGGAGCGAAGATACCCCCTGAACATTAGGATAGTAAAATTCCAAAACTAAAAACAGATAAAGGAGAAAAAGACAGTGGAAACCAAAAGTTTGCATACTCATAGAGAAAGTAAGAAGTAGCCAACTTAAAGCTGCAATAAAGGTAAATTATGAGTTGCTAGATTTATATTGGACTTTGGGAGAATACATTGTAAAAAATCAAGAACAACATTCATGGGGAGATGCCTTTATAAAATCGTTAGCTAAAGATTTACAAAAAGAATTTCCTGATATGAAAGGTTTTTCTGAAACAAATATTAAGTATATCAGAAGATGGTATTCATTTTATATGAAAGGGCTACAAGGTGTAGCCGAAATAGAAAATAACGACAGCAAATCAAAAGGGCTGCAGGCTGTAGCCCAATTTGATGAAAGAGTGATTAACCATATTAAACAGATACCATGGGGACATAATCAAAGAATAATAAATAAGTGCAAGACCATTGATGAAGCCATCTATTATGTTAATAAAACCATTGAGAACGGGTGGAGCAGGAATGTACTTGAACATCAAATAGAAAGCGGATTATATGGCAGAGAAGGAAAATCTATAACAAACTTTGAAAAAAGGTTACCCGCTTTGCAATCAGATCTTGCAAGACAGACATTAAAAGATCCATATCATTTTGACTTTCTTACCATTCGTGAAGGATACGATGAGAGAGAACTTCAAAAAGAACTGGTTGACAAGATTTCTGATTTTTTGCTTGAACTTGGCGAGGGGTTTGCTTATATCGGCAAAGAATACCACTTAAATATAAATGGCGATGATTTTTATATTGATTTGCTGTTTTACAATTTGAAACTCCATTCTTACATTGTTATAGAATTGAAAGCGGAGAAGTTTAAGCCGGAACATTTAGGACAGCTTAATTTCTATGTAACAGCAGTGAATAGAGAGCTAAAAACCGATAGAGATAATGCTACGATTGGACTTCTTATTTGTAAAGATAAAAACGATGTTGTTTGTGAATATTCATTAGAACAAATATCACAACCTATAGGTATCAGCAAATATGAGATTACTAAATTGCTTGAATCAGAATATAAGAGCAGTTTGCCGAGTATCGAAGAAATAGAGAAAAAGATTAAGGAAATAGATACGGATAATTAAAAATAGAAAAGAAATGAATGGATATTAGCTAATGACGATTGGAAAAAATCACTAATCGTCATTTTTTATTGCAAAGAAAGGAGAAAATATGCAAGAAAAAAGAAATGAACAAACTACAGGAACAAAGACGATAAAGAAGATTGGAAAGACCACTTAGGAGGTGATTGTCCATTTTAATGATAAAAGCAGTGAAACTATGCAAGATAAACTAAAAAGGATAATGTTGAGGGAATTTCGGAGAAAATCGGACGAAAAAAAAGATGATTTTGATTAAAAAGTCCTTGACAAGTAGCAACAGGGTCAACAATTACAAATCCAACTAACAGAGATTCTTGCCGCCATAAAATTTCCAAAATCCACCTTTATGTACTGGCAGAAAAAGTGGAGCAGAGAAGATAAAGACCAAGCTTTAAAAGACGACATCCTGGCCATTCGGCAGGACCACAAAGACTATGGCTATCGAAGGATCCACCTGGAACTGAAGAACCGTGGTTGGGTGGCAAACAAAAAGAAAGTTCAACGACTGGTCCAGGTCATGGGCCTTCAAGTCCCTTCCTATGGCAGGAAATACAAGAAATACAGCGCCTACAAAGGCGTCGTTGGCAAAATCAAGAAATATCGCATCCATCGACGCTTTAACGCCTCTGTCCCTTACCGGCGCACCTTCCACTCCGATCGCGGCTGGGGCTAGCAAATAACGGCCTATCAAGCCAGGCTGAAAAACATCACATCTTTCAGAGCATGTCGAGAAAAGGCAACTGCTACGACAACGCACCCATGGAGAATTTTTCAGTCTACTGAAAAGAGGAATCTACGATGGCTACGTTTACCGAAGCCGGGAAGAGCTTGTCCGGCCTATCGAAGGCTTCATCCGTTACTACAACAACGATCGAATCAAGGAAAAGTTAGGAGGCCTGAGTCCGAAGCAATACCGTGAACGAATGACATCTGCATAGAAGGAATGTTATGTAAAATAAAATCGAGCAAGCGAAATGCTTGCTCGATTAAGTCCAACTTTATGGGGTCACTCTAAGCCTTGAAGACTGCATCGTTTTTTTATTGGGGTGGTTGCGTAAGGACCGCTTGGTCCAAGCATGGGCTTAGGCGTCGTGGCTGCCGCTTAAAGGATTTTTAGGGTCCATCGGTTCGACGGGGTTGTCTGACCGGCGGCCATGAGCCCTTTCGTCGATCGGGATATTGATGCGGGTGGCATCGTTATCGTGGTCATCGACCGTCGGCGCAAGCGGTTTTTCCCGGCGGGTGACCTCAGCCGCCGGGACCGGGTTTTCTTTCGGGCTGGCCGTTTCTTCTGCCGGCTGGGCTTCTTCCGCCTGGAGCGCGGCCAAGTCATCTGCCAGATCGTCGGCATCGTTTGCCGCAATAAAGCAAGCGGCAACCATTGACCAGAAGAGCCAGAGGCTAAGCAGGCCGAGGACCATATTGACCATCTGGCCGACGCCGGATAGGTAGCCTGCGCCCGTCTGAACCCCTGCCAGGATGAGAATCATAAGGATCATCAAAAGGGGACTGGCGGTGCCGCGGCAATCTTTTTTGGCACTGAAAAGGGCGGCCAAGAAGAGGGCCAGGACAAAGGCTGGCAAGCTGGCGGAGCTGATGTAAACCGCCATAAAAGTGAGCGCCAGCGGAATGCCTTTAATCGTAAAGAAGAAAAGGATGGCAAAGAGGGGGACGCCGATGGTGAGCAAGAGCCCAATGACCAGGCTTTTCACCGGGCGTCGGAAGAAGGGACGGGTCATCTTTGGCCAGGCGCTGCGGGCACCCAGGCGGATGATCAGCCAGAAGCCGAAGGCGGCCAGGAATGTTTCCAAAAAGGCAAAGAACATATCCAGAGGGGTGTTTTTATCACCGGTGGATGTCCGCAACTGGATGGTGTCACCCTTGATTTTAGCGCCCGGCTCTTGGGTCAATTTACCGCTGTAGGTAAAATTCCCCCCGATGACGCTGCCCTTGTGTAAGCTGACCTTATCGCCTTCAGCTTTGGCATCACCTTTAATCAGGGCGTCAATCCTTATTTTTTCGCCGGAGGCCCAGAGCTGGCGACCAATCGTCCCGGCCAGGGTTAAATCTTGCCCGGCCAGATAGGCTTCCTGGGCAATTTTTGCCGTAGAAGAGGCAGAGAGGGATTGGCCGGTCAGGTAAACATCGCCGCGAATATCCGCCTGCGGGCCCAGGTGAACGCTGCGGCCGGCGGCAAAAACATTGCCGGTGACGACCCCGTCAATAATGACCCGGTTCCCGGCGGCAAAGACATCCCCCTTGACCGTGCCGGATACGGTGACGGTCTCGCCGGTGGCAAAAGCGTTGCCGTTGATGTCTTCAGAGATGGTTACCGTAGAACCGCTGCGAAAAACGGTGCCCCCTTCAGTTTCTGTGGTGGTGGTTGGGACACTGCCCGCGGCGGAAGAGGACCCTTCCGGGACCGCAGCGCTGGTCGGCAGGTCTGTCGCCAAAGCGGCCACCGGCAAAAGGACCAACGCCAAACAAACCATCAAACTGAGCAAACATTTAAACGGTAGGTATAAGCTCTTGTGTTTCATAAGTCAACTCCTTTGCAGGTCAAATCATCTTGTTATCGTACCCTTAGTTTACCGTCAACGGCCATTTGGCGCAATAGGCTCAGGCCCTTTTACAAAACTTTAATGCGCCCATAAAGTATGATATACTACAAAAAAAGCTATTCAGAAAGGGGGCTTTTATGTGTTTTGGTTGAAATCGCTCGTAACGTTTGCCATTATTGTGGTCTTGGTTGTGGTTGGGGTCTCTGGTCAAAATATCCTGGCCCGTCAGCGTCGGCTTTTCCTCGGACTCATTATTCCTCTTGTATATTCGGTGCTGGCGGTGGCGGCCTCTGTGCCCAACTTTAAAACCACCGCTACGGTGAGTTTCAGCGTGGTGTCCTTCGCAGCCTCGGTGGCGCTCTTTGTCCTTTATGCCTTGCCGGCATTGATCACCTGGCTTTTATTGGTGGACATCCGCAGCGAGCGGACCCGCAAGAACCGGTCCCGGACAGACAGCCGCCGTCAGGTGCGGCGCGATGTGACCCGGGAACGCTTTGAACCCCATCGCCCTGAAGCGGCCGCTTCAGGCGCCGCCGGGACAGGGGGGCAGCGGGCAAACCGGCGGCCTCCGGCAGACCGGCCGTCCACAGGGACCCAGCGACCGGCGACAGACCGCCAGCGGCAGGAACAAGCGGCGCGGCGTCCGGTCAGCCATGCGGCTGCTTCTCGGCAACCGGGCATGGGGCCTTCCGGCCGGAAGATTCCCCCGACAGACCGGCGGTCGTCTTCGTCTGATGGGGCGAGGATGTCCTCGTCAGCCGGCCGCGACCGCTATGCCGGCATAGACCGACCGCAGTCTTTTGTCGATACCCTACCCCGCGCAGACAGCTTCCGCAGCTTGAACAAGCAGCGGAAAAACGATGACCCTCACAGCCGGACCGATCGCCCGTCCTCGTCTCGCTAAGAATCGCATAAGAAGAACCTCCGCAGGCGTCCCCTTGTCGCTTGCGGAGGTTCTTTGCAGTGATGGGGGTTACTTGCCGGTTAAGGCAAGAGGACGGTAAAGGTGATCCGGTCATCTTGCAAGTCGGCGGTCACCTGGCCTTTATGGGCTTGGACAATGGCCTTTGCCATGGACAGGCCAATGCCAAAGCCGCCGCTTTGTCTGGCGCGGGAAGGGTCGGCGCGGTAAAAACGCTCAAAGAGGCGGTTTAATTCGGCCACATTGGGCGGGTTCAGGCAGGTATTGCTCACAGACAGGCGGGCCCCCTGGCGGTTGTGGCTGTGGAGGGCAATCTCCACCGTGCTGTCTTGAGGAGAATATTTTAAGGCGTTGTCCACCAGGACGGAAACGAGGTTGGCCAGGCTCTGGCCGTCGGCTAAGATACGAACATTTGGCTCAATGGCGATGGCCAGCGCTTTTTTATCGTGCTGGGCCACCGGCTGAAAGGATTCGGCGATTTCCTCTGTGATTTGAGAAAGATCTTGGAGTTCATAGTCTCGTGGCCTCATGGCCCGGTCCTCCATGGTGGAGAGCTTTAACAATTCACCAATCAGGCTGTTCATCCGGTCCACCTGGCGATGGATGCTTTCCGTCCATTCGCTTTGGCCACCGGTCAGTTCCAGGATGTCCACATTAGCAGAAATAATCGACAAGGGCGTTTTCAGTTCATGGCCGGCATCACTGATAAAGCGGCGCTGTAAATTATGATTATCAATGATCGGCTGAACGGCGCGTTTGGAAAAAAGGACCACCAAGATAAAGGTGGCAAAAAAGGCGACAATGGAGACGGACAGGCTGTTGCGGATAAATTCCCGGCGCAAGTTGGCCTCATTCTGGGTGTCCAAAAAAATCAAGAGCTTGCCCTTGCCCTCCTGGATGACCCGGTAACGGAAATGATCTAAAGACCCGCGCGGCTTATCGCTGTTGAGGGCCATGCGGGCCAATATTTTTGCCCGGTCACTGCCGGTGCCGGCAATATTGCTCAAGTTGACCGCGTAAGGGCGGTCTTCACCATTTAAGCGGACGGTAAAGTAGCGGGTTTCATAAGGGGTTTCGGCGCTCAGTTTCAACTCTTTCCGCAGCTTGCCGTCAGCGGCATGAATATTTTGCGGCAAGCGGCCTTCATGGGTGGCGATTAAATCGATAAGGCCGTCAATTTTATCGATGTTCTGCCAGTAGGCCAGGCCGTTGATCGCGCCCAAGAGGACCATCATGACCAAGAGGAGGGCGCTCATGGCGGAAAAAATAAAGCGCCAGCGCAACCGGCGAATCATAGGTCCGCCTTTAGGTAGACGGTGCCGTTATCCCGGACCAAGTGCCCGGCGGCGCCGACGAAGTCCAGTTTTTGCTGGATGTAGTCCAGGTAGAGGCTCAGCGTATCGGCGCTGGCATTGGGCAGGCTCATCCGGTGGAGTTCGCTGTGGGCGATGGGCTGGCCGGCGTGTTCGATCAAGGACCGCAGGAGCTTGGCCTCGTCCGGCGCCAGGGCCAGGCGCATGGTGCTGCCTTGGAGCATGTTGCTTCGACAGTCCAGGAGGACATTGGCCCAGTGGACCTCCTGCTCCTTGGGGGCGGCGTTTTCCGCGCGCCGCAGCAAGGCCCGGACCCGGGCCAGGAGCTCGCCCATGGCGAAGGGCTTGGTGAGGTAGTCGTTGGCGCCGGCGTCCAGGCCGCGAATGGTATCGTCCGTGGCGCTTTTGGCCGTTAAAAAGATAGCCGGTGTCTGGTCTCCGGCGGCGCGGAGGGTTTCCAGGAGGGTGATGCCATCCATCACCGGCATCATAATGTCAAAAATATAGCCGTCATAGGCCTCGGCTTGTGCATAAGCCAGGGCCTCTCGGCCGTCATCGGCCACCTGGACCTCATAGCCTTCATGGGACAGGATTACCTCTAAAGCCCGGGTCAACTCCCGTTCATCATCGGCCAGTAAGAGTCTCATCCGAATCGTCCTCCTTATCGTAAACAATGCGGTCGCGTATGATCATCAGGTTAATGTCCGTTGAGGCCAGTTCATCGGCGCACCGCTTCAGTTCGGAAGCCATCATGGATTCGTTTAAGAGGTGCTTTTTGTAGCGCAAATGATGTTCCAAGGTGGCCCAGCAGTCCATTGAAATGGTACGGATTTGAATTTCCGCATTGATCCATTGGCCGATGTCCGTGCGCACCCGCACCTGCAAGTGGTAGGACCGGTAGCCGGAAGGCTTTGGGTGGCGGATGTAATCTTTCTCAGCCACCAAAATAAGGTCCGGCCGGGCTGCCAGCCAACTTTTAATGGTGTAGCAATCGTCAATAAAGGTGCAAACCAGCCGGGTGCCGCAACCGTCAAAAAGGTCTTGGGCCCCCAGGCGCAGCCCGTCCTTGTTCAACCGGGCCAACTTTTCTTCCATAGACGCCGGCGTTTTTATGCGGGCCTTAATGTACTCAATCGGGTTGCGCCCGTTTTTATTCAGCAATTCGTATTCCATTTCGCCGAATAAAAGTTCCAGTGCTTCCCGGGCTTCCACCAGCCGGTCGTAATAGCCGCCGTAATACAGGCGGGACGCTGTTTTAATGTTAAATTCCGTTGACGCCATAGCGCTCCCCCTCTCTGCTTTGCGCTTCTTTTTGTCATATTGTCGCACGTTTTCCGGGCGCTTTCAAGCGGTTGACAGCTGACAAAAAACCGACCGCAAGGGGTCGGTTTAGGGCAAAGCCCGCTTACAGCCGGACATCCTCGTAAAGGTCCGGGGCTTTTGCAAAAGCATCCGCCACGTAGCTGCAGTCTGCAATAATGCGCCAATCAGACCGCCGGGCCTCCTCAACCAAGGCCGTCAGCAAGCGCTTGGCCACGCCTTGCCCGCGCAAGCTGTCGCTGACAAAGGTGTGGGTTGCCCGCACCGCGCGATTTCCCGCCGGGACAATGTCCAAGTAGGCCGGCGCCGTGTCCGGGTCATCGCCCAGGTAAAAACGATTGTTGTTAAAATGAATGGGGTCAGTCATAGGGGTCCTCCTTATTAACCTGCCTGTGTCTTACCTTTCCTATACCCGAAAAACTTAGCCGATCCCCGAAAAAACGGGTAAAGATTGACATATAATCGTCACAATATTAAAATAGAGTTATCATTGAAGAGGAGTGGAAGGGATGTATACAACTGTTTATGCTCAATACGATACCCCGGAACATTTGAAACACGGCCTGGATGCGCTGCCGGCAGAAGCCTTAGAACGTGCAGTGCTGATGGTATCGCGCCGCCAAGCTGAACTCTTAGACGGCAAACCCGTTGCCCCAGACCCGGTAGCGGTGGAAGAAGGGGAAGAAGCCCCGGCCCCTGCTGAGCCGGCACCGGCTTTTGACGCCCTGAATCTGAAATTATGGAAAAAACAGCGGACCGACCTGCCAACCATGGCCGTCGGTGATGTGCCGCCGGAAGAAGCAGACCTGCGCGATATTGCCAACAGCTACCGCCCCTATTTGGACCAGGGCAAAATTCTTGTAGTGCTGCGTGGCCGTCACAAGTAGAGGAGAAAAAGGAGACCATTATGAAACAATACGTCGTAGACCCGTCCAGTAATACCATTATGAAAGAAGAACAGGAACGCATTGATGGCAAAGTGGCCCTGGCCATCTGTGTGGCCCTGGTGACCTTTGTTACCCTGTTGATTATGAGCCTTTTGCCCAACCGCCGTCGGACCCTGCAAACCGCCAAACAAGCCGTTACCCACTTGCGCAAGGAAGACCTCTTGGCGCAACTCAGCCAAGGCGCCGGCTCTGCCGCCAGCGTCGGTAAAGAAGCGGTTAAATCCGTCCGCGACCAAGGCCTGTGCAAAAAATGCCTCTGCCCCCTGGGCCGTTTATTCAAATAAAGGCGACTTGTTTGCCGCGATTAGAAAAAAGCCGTTGGATAGACAGTGACAGCTGTCTTATCCAACGGCTTTTCTATAGGCGGGCTTGCCTTTCCCGCTGCCAATAAAGGGTCTCTGGCAAAAGGACCTTGTCAGGAGACCCTTCTTTTGCCAGAGACCCTCAATTTTTATTTCGTTTACGCCTTTGCTAATGCGGCGCCCAAATCTTTGGCGGCAGCTTCTTCGTCAGAGCCGGCCTCCGGAGAATCTAAGATGGCTAAGCCGTCGGCCACCAAATTGGCACCGAGTTGGCTTGCTTCTTGGGCCCAAAGGTCCATCCATTCGCCGCTATTCCAGTTGTAAGAGCCGAAGAGGACGATTTTCTTATCTTTCAGCTGGTCTTTGACAGAATCCCATAAGGGCTGGAAGTCTTCCGATTCCAATTGTTCGTCACCCATGGCCGGGCAACCGAAGGCGATTTTTTCGCAAGCGGCCAATTCTTCTGCATTGGTATCCCAGGGTTGCAACATGGTGACTTCTGCACCGGCTTCCCGGGCGCCGGCGGCAACCAGATTAGCAATATTTTCAGTGTTGCCGGTACCGCTCCAATAAACGATGGTGATTTTACTCATTTGACATTGTCCTTTCTAGCGGGCTACGGCCAATTCCGGAAGCCGGCGGCCGCGGCGGTATAAATTGCGATAACAGTGACTGCAGCGATCGTAACGATTGAAGCAAAGTTGTGCATTTTCCGTTTCCGAATAAGCACACCAATGCCCGCATAAGAGACATTGGGCGCCGCCCAATGCGATAAAACTTTTCACATCTTCCAGCGGATAAGATAAAAACACGCCCACTTCATGCGGAAAGGCCGGACAGGTTTGTATGCGCTTTGCTAAACTGTCCAGCGCCGTGTCAATCGTTTCTAGTTGGTAGCCATAAGTCAATAAAAAATCCCGGACGTCAGGGTTGGCAAGGTCACGCGCCAAGTCGCTTTCTCGATATAAATAAACCAGCGTGGCACGATCCTTTTTTGCGAAGAGGCGTAAGGCCAGTCCACAGTCTGCCAGCAGCCCTGTGAGCCGGTTTGCTTCTTGCTTGACAATGGCATCCGGAATCCCGTGGGTGTTAAAAAGCCCCGCGGTTTTCAGACCGGCCAGGGTAGGGGCACAGTAGTAAATAAGTCTCTGCTCAAACATCGGCGCTCCTTTTGTTAGGTACAGCTAACTACAATGCTAATTTATCAGACCGGGCTGTCCTTGTCAACTGTAGAAGGGATATTTTTTGAAAAGAATCTCTGATTTGTCCATCGAGCGGTTTGCTTTTGGGGAAGCCGGGTGAAAGGCTTGAAGGCGGTTCAGGCATGGCTTATACTAGGGAGAGACCAGTGTTAAAGGAGATGGCATCATGTGGCAGGGAAGCCAAGATGAGGATATTCAGGCGGCGGCAGCGGCGCTGCAGGCCGGTGAATTGGTCGCATTTCCCACGGAGACCGTTTACGGACTGGGGGCGGATGGCTTAAACGCCAGGGCTTGCGCGCAAATATTTGCCGCCAAGGGCCGCCCCCAGGATAATCCTTTAATTTTACATATTGCAAATGAAGAGATGCTGGCGGAGATCGCGGAACCGCTGCCGGAAGCGGGGGCGCGTCTGGCCAAGGCTTTTTGGCCGGGACCGATGACCCTGATTTTAAAACGACGCCCCCTTGTGCCCGATGTGGTGACCGCCGGCCTGGATACGGTGGCGGTCCGCTGGCCGGACCATCCGGTGGCGCAGAAATTGATTGAAGCGGTGGGCAGGCCTTTGGCGGCGCCCTCTGCCAATAAAAGTGGCCGGCCGTCGCCGACCCTGGCCTGGCATGTGCAGGCGGATTTCGGGGAGGCCATTGCCGGGGTGATTGACGGCGGTCCGACGGATGTCGGCCTAGAATCGACCATTGTGGATGTATCGGTGACCCCGCCGACCTTGCTGCGGCCGGGCGGCATTACCCGCGAAGCCCTGGAAGGGGTGGTGGGACCGGTGGCGGACCCGGAGCAGAGCGAGCGGCCTAAAGCGCCGGGCATGAAGTACCGGCATTATGCGCCGAACGTCCCCGTCATTCGCCTGCCGAATGCGACCCTGGAAACGGCGCGGGCCTTTTTGGCGGCCCATGAAGGGGAGACCGTCGGCCTCTTGCTGGACGATGAGAGCCTGAATGCCTTGGCCCCCTTTTCGCCGTCTGTGCTGGTTTGGAACTTGGGGCCAAAGACCCATCCTGAATTGGCGGCGGCGCGGCTTTTTGATGGCTTGCGCCGGCTGGAGGCGGCCGGTTGTGCCGTCATGCTGATAGCCACTTATGATGAAAGGGGCATGGGCTTGGCGGTAGCCAATCGGATTAACAAATTAAGCCGCCCCTATGAGGAGGGTGACCTATGAATATATTATACGTTTGTACCGGCAATACCTGCCGTAGCCCCATGGCTGCGGCCATTACCCTGGCCCGGATGGCTGAAGCGCCGGACCGCTATGCAGGTTTAGCCGTGGCCTCCTGCGGCCTTTATGCCGCGGTTGGCGCGCTGGCATCGGAAGGGGCGGAAAAAGCTCTGACCCGTCACGGGTTGACGGCAGCGGCCCACCAGGCCCGGCAATTGACCCCGGACCACATTGCGGCGGCAGATTTAATTTTAACCATGACTGCGGCCCAGGCGGCCACGCTCAGCCAAGCCTTTCCGCAGGCGGCAGGGCGGATCAGGCCCCTGGCCGGACAAGACATCAGCGACCCCTTCGGCGGCAGCGATGCCGACTACGAACGGGCTTATCGGGAAATTGACGCTGCTGTGGCGGCGCTTTTAGAGACACTTCCTAAGGAGGATGTAGGATGAAAATTGCAATTGGCGCCGATCATGGCGGGATCCATTTGAAAACGGCAATCGTTGCCCACTTGAAAGACCTGGGGCATGAGGTGGTGGACTACGGGACAGATTCGTCCGAGTCTTGCGATTACCCCCTCATTGCCCTGCCCTTGGCCAAAGATGTGGCTGCCGGCGATCCGGCGCTGGGGATTCTCATTTGCGGCACCGGCATCGGCATTGGCATTGCCGCCAATAAGGTGCCGGGCGTCCGCGCCGCCCTCTGCCACGACACTTTTTCCGCCCATGCGGCGCGGGAACACAACAATGCGAACATCCTGACCATGGGTGAACGCATTATCGGCCCGGGGCTGGCCTTGGATATTGTTGATGCGTTTTTGGCGGCAAATTTTGCCGGCGGCCGGCATGAGCGGCGCGTCGGTGAAATCGCTGCCATTGAAAGGGGCGAATTGTGATGACGGACGTGTGGACGCCGGAAGGGCTGGCAAGTGATTTAAAGGCGGTATTGAGAGATATGGTGGACCGGTCTGCCCCCCGCAGCGGCGACATTTTTGTCATCGGCTGTTCCACCAGTGAGGTCCAGGGACGCCGCATCGGCAAGGCCGGCAGCCCCCAGGTGGCAGACGTCCTCTACCCGGTCCTGGATGACTTTGCCAACCAATACCACCTGCGCCTGGCCTTCCAGTGTTGCGAACATTTAAACCGGGCCCTGGTGGTCTCCCGGGAAACAGCTGTCATAGAAGGCCTGACGGAAGTCAGTGTCGTCCCCCACTACCGGGCCGGCGGCTCCATGGCCACCTGTGCCTACCACCGGATGCGGGACCCCCTGGTGGTGGAAGACCTGGCCCACCGGGCCGGCTATGGCATTGACATCGGCCTGACCATGATCGGTATGCACATGCGTCCGGTGGCGGTCCCCATGCGCCTGGCCCACCGTCAAGTCGGCAATGCCCAGGTCGCCTGTGCCTTCAGCCGGCCCAAGCTTATCGGCGGCGAACGGGCCCGTTATACCCAGGCGGCGGCAGACGCCTATAAGGCCGATGAGACCTGACCCTTATAGAAACAAGGGCCGGATCAAATAAGCATAAAAATAGCAGCTACCCGCAAGGACGCGGGCGGCTGCTATTTTTTTAACCCTTGCTGTAAATTAAGGCCAGGCCGACCAGGCAGAGGACGATGCCGCCGGCAGACCGGAGGCTCAAGTTTTCTTTGTAAAAAAAGGCGCCGATGGCCAAGAGGGCCAGGGCGAGCAGGATATTGGCCGTCAGCGAGCCGAGGCTCATGGGCCATCCGCAGCGGTAGAGCATAATATAGCCCCCCTCCAAGGCCACGATGGACAGGCCGAGGACAAGGCTGGCGCCGTTTAACTGCTGGCAACCGGCCAAGAGGGAGGCCCCATCGGACCGGTGGCTGAGAAAGTGGGCGGAAAGACTGACCGCAAAGGCCACGGCATAGGCCAGGGAAAGGGCTAAGAAGGGCGGGGCCTGGGCCGGGATTTCCTTGGTGGCCAGGTTATAAAGAATATTGGCGCTGACGATGACAAGAAGGGGCCAGATGGGTAACATAAAAACCTCCTCTAGGTTGGGTGTGGGGCGATGGGACCTTAGGCGTACAAGGCGGTGACGCTCAGGGGGGTGCGGCGGCAGAGGGCGGCGAAGTCAACCCACTGGGGAGCGGCCTGCCAGCCGTCCTGGACCTGGATGAGAAAGGCGCCGTCAGCGTAGGCCCGGTAGCTGCAGATGACCAGGCTGTGCCGCCGCCAGGGACCGGTCACGGTGCTCAAGACCAGGCCGTGAGACCGGTTGAGCTGGCCACGGATAAGTCGCTGGCAAGCCTTCCGAAAAAAGATGAAACCGGCCAGGCGGGTTTGCGGTTTGACCGAGACCTTTAGGGCCCGGCCGAAGGCCCGGGCCATGGGGTGGACGGTGAAGAAAAATGTGCCGATGGGCGGGAGCCAGCCGCGGCGCCTGGCCAGCGGCAAGAGTTGCGCCATCAAGTCTTGGGCCAACCGGTCATCGGCCGTGGGCGCCAGAAGGCGCAAGAGGGCCACCGGGGTGCAAATGTTGCGGGCCTTTGACCAGGATTTTAAGCGGTAGGGCTTAAGGGGGGCTGTGGCCGCTGCCACCGGGGCGCCGTGCCGGTCCTCCCAAGCGGTCAGGTTGACAATCAGGGCTTCCATTAGGTCATCACCTCCAAGGCAGTGGGGTCCAAAATGCGAAAGACCTTGCGGTCATAGTCAATCAAGCCTTCTTCTTTCATTTGGGTTAAAGCGCGGGACAGGGAGGGACGGGCCACCGCCAGGGCTTCCGCCATTTCTTCCCGGTTGTAGCGCAGGGTGAAGGGGTCACCGGCAGGGGTGTCAATGCCTTCCTGTAACAGAAAAAGGGCGATTTTGCCGCGCAGGCTGCCGGCGGACAAGTAGCCGACCTTATTGGTCAAGACCTTGGCCTGGCGGGCCAGGTCGCGAATCATATTGCGGATGACCTTTTGGTGAGCGCTGCAGGTGTTGGCGCACTGCTGGTAAAAGGCCTTGGCAGGGAAGGCCAGGGTGGTCGCCTCTGTCAGGGCGGTGATGCTGAACCCTTCCAGCTGGTCGTCGGAAAAGGCGGTGGCCTGGCCGTAGAGGGCGCCGGTCTCCAGGTCACCGGCGCGGACTTCCTGGCCGCTTGCGCCGATCCGGGTCAGCGCCAACCGCCCGTCCAAGAGGAGGAGAATGTCCGTCAGAGGATGATCCTGCTGGTGCAGGACCGCCCCTTTTGACCAATGCGCCTCACGCGGCATGACACAGGTGAGGAACCGCAAGACCTCATCGTCCTTACAGTCTTGAAAGAGGGAATAGTTCTGTAAAGTATAAGGACCAAGTTGCATTTTTTACAATCCTTTCCTAAAAACGTAACAATTGTTACATAAATAATTGTAGCAAAGGGCTATAATGATGTCAAAAGCAAGAGGTGTGGATTGACAGTCAACTTTGAGGAGGACCATTTTATGACAGACCAAATGTTTTGTTTCCAATGCGAGCAGACCGCCGGCGGTAAAGGCTGCACCGTTTCCGGGGTTTGCGGCAAAAAACCGGCCATCGCCGCCGCTCAGGACGATACCCTGGCAGAATTGATTCGCTTGGCCCGGGCCGCCTTACGCAAGGGCCCCATCAGCCGCGAAATTGGCCGCCTATTTATTGAAGGCCTTTTCCTGACCGTTACCAATGTCAGCTTTGATGAAGCGGCCATCCGCCGGTACAATGCGGCCTACCGGGCCCAGGCCGATGCCCTCGGCGCCACAGGAGCAGATGCCGTTGACCCGCATGACCTCTTCCATGGCGATGGGGATATTGTCAGCCTGCGGTCGACCCTGCTTTTCGGCTTAAAGGGCATGAGCGCCTATGCAGAGCATGCGAAAGTATTGGGCTATGAAGATGAGGCCATCTACCAGGGCTGCGGCGAATTTTTAAAGGCCCTGCTGGAGGACCACAGCGTTCCCGAATGGCTGAACCTGCTCATGGACTTCGGCAAATTAAACTTGACCACCATGGCCCTTTTGGACCGGGCCAATACGGAAACCTACGGCAAGCCGACCCCCAAGACGGTATCCACCCACATCCAGCCCGGCCCCTTTATTGTCGTCACCGGGCATGACCTGCTCGACCTGAAAATGTTGCTGGAACAGACCGAGGGCACCGGGGTGTCCGTCTACACCCATGGGGAAATGCTCCCGGCCCACGGCTATCCGGAACTGGCGAAATACGCCCACTTGAAGGGCCACTTCGGCACCGCCTGGAACAACCAGCAAAAGGAATTTGACAAGATCCCCGGTGCCGTGCTCTACACCACCAATTGCCTGATGCCGCCCCGTCCCAGTTACCAAGAGGCCCTCTTTACCACCAGCGTGGTCGGTTGGCCGGATGTCCCCCACATTGAAGCGGATGCCGACGGGCATAAGGACTTCTCTGCCGTCATCGCCAAGGCCAAGGCCCTGGGCGGGTATGACAGCCTTCAGGAAAAGACCGGCGCCAACGGCGGCCACACCATGACCACCGGCTTTGCCCGGGATACGGTTTTAGCCCATGCCGGTACGGTGATCGACGCCGTCAAATCCGGCGACCTGCGCCATATCTTCCTGGTGGGCGGCTGTGACGGCGCTAAGCCGGGGCGGAGCTACTACAGCGACTTTGTAAAGGCCACGCCGGAGGATACCCTGGTCCTGACCCTGGCCTGCGGCAAGTTCCGCTTTAACGATTTAGACCTGGGCAGCCTGGGCGGCCTGCCGCGCCTGATGGACATGGGCCAATGCAACGATGCCTACAGCGCCATTCAGGTGGCCCTCGCCCTGGCGGAAGCCTTTGAATGTGGGGTGAACGACCTGCCTCTGACCCTGGTCTTATCCTGGTATGAGCAGAAGGCCGTCTGCATCCTGCTTACCCTCCTGGCCCTGGGCATTAAGAACATCTACATCGGGCCGAGCCTGCCCGCCTTCTTTAGCGATACGGTGCTGAACACCCTGGTGGACATGTTCAACCTGACCCCCATCGGCAAGGCCGAAGAAGACCTGGCCAGCATCTTAGGCAATTAAGGCCTCACTGGACAATAAGAGAACAAAACCACCTGCCGCGCCTTGCGCGGCAGGTGGTTTTTTGTAGGCGCGGAGGAGAAGTCCACCGGCTCGCCAAAGACAGGCATAAAAAAAGCGACCGCTTAAGGGTCGCTCTGGGTTATTCCGGACGTTCGGCCAGGAGGCCTTTTAAAAATTCATGTTCTTTTTCCGCCATGTGCATGGCATCGCGCATGCAGCGGGTCATTTCCCAATCGTCATAGCGAGCTTGTTCATCGGCGGTAAGCTGGGCGTGGAGAGCCTGGTTTTCGTTGTTCAAGTTTACCAGGGCTTCCATTTCCGCAAAATCGTCGGCATCGACCTTATAGCGGTGGTGCAGCAAATCTTTCTTGTGGCCGCTCAGCAGGTCTTCCAAGAGTTCTTCTGTATTCTCGGGCATGTCCTCGACAGCGGTGTTTGGTTTAAATTCGTGGGCAATCAGTTCTTTTTGCTCGCCGTTTACGTTAAAAATCATATGATCCACTCCTTCATGGCTTTCCCTTCGTGCCTATTGATATACCCGAAAGGTCAAGGGCTCAAACAAAGAGGCCCGGGTCATATCATGCGGTAGTAATCGGCAATTTCCTGTGTGATGCCGGGAATTTCCCGGACCACTTTGGCCGGGTTGCCGGCAACAAGGGTAAAGGGCGGGACTTTCCCCCGGACCACAGCTCCGGCGGCGATGACGGCGCCCTGGAAGATCCAGGTGCCGGGTAAGATGATGGCGCCGGCGCCAATCCAGACGTCTGCTTCAATGCTGACGCTTTGCGGGTAGAGGTTGGCCCGATCTTTGACCAGGAGGCCGTGGTTTAAGGTGAGAATTTTAACGTTATGGCCCACGCTGACCCGTTCGCCGATAAAGATGCCGCCCTGGTCCTGAAAATAGCAACCGCTGTGGATCAGCACATGGTGCTTGATGTGCAAGTTACGCCCGTAGTCCACATAAAAAGGCGGGTTGACCCGGACCCCTTCGGCCACCGGCTGTTTCATCATTTGGCCCAGCAAGGCCTTTAACAGCTCCGGATTGTAATCGCTGTTGTTGTAGCGGGCATTTAACCGCCGGGCTTCAGCACAGGTGTCCAACATGAGTTGCATTTCCGGGGAGTCCGGATGGATGGCTCTGCCCCGGATGTTCAATTGGTTTAATTTTTCAACGGTGAGGTGTGTATGGGGCATGATAATACCTTCTTTCTTATTCGGCTAAATTCGCGAAAATTCACGCAATAACAAAAAGGCCATAATCAGGTCAGGCAAGGGCCAGCCGCCGGCCATGGGCGGCTTTCGGCGCAAGGCCTTTAAACGCTTGGATAAGGTAACCTGGTCCATTTTTGATCGGATGTAAAAGCCACGCAGCCAAGAGGCCCGGAATAAGGCGACCAGGAGGGCATCGTCCGCCGGCGAAGGCGTCTTGCCCAGGGCGACCTGCCGCACCTTTTGCCGGATGGCGGGGGCCATGTCGCCATAATCTACCGGTTTCTCGATGGGCCAGGGGCCTTTTATTCGGCGATAATCGTCTTCCCGTTCGAGGCAGGGACCGGGCGCCGAGAGCATCCGGTAGACCTCGGACGGACAGCTGGCACCATCAACTAAAATGGCCCGGTGGGTCTGGGTGAGGTGGTCCAGGTCGGCAGGAAGGGGATTCCTGCCGGCGTGAAAGCGTCGGCTGGAAACGCCCCAGAGGATGCCGGCATTCAGCAAGTCCCAGACCTCTGCCGCTAAAAGCACACTGGCGGCAATGCTCTTCTGCGGATTCGTTAAATCAGACCGACCTTCCGAGGCTAAAATGGCATACAAGGCCGGGCTTAAGGCTTCCATGGCGGCCCTCCCTGGAGAAAGGCCAGCACTTGCGGCCATTCCCGCCGGCCTTGGGCTAAGCCTTCATCAAAGGCATTGCCGACCGCCTTTTCGTCCAATTCGGCCCGGCTCACCGGCATGGTTTCAGGACTGAGCATGTAGGCCATCCTGTGGCGGACCAAGGCTTGGCAAAAGGCCGACTCCCGGTTGTAGCGGGCCGGCCGGGTGCGCATGGCCGCCCCCATGTGGGGATACCGCAAAGCCACGGCCCGGCTCAGCAGGGCCGGCCGGTGCTCCCTTTTCCGGTAATCCTTGGGCTGGGTGCGGACGATGAGAAAACGCCGATAGCCCCGGGCCAAGGCCGGTGACAGGGGAATGCTTTCCGCCAAGCCCCCGTCAACGTAGTAGCTGTCGCCCACCCGGGTCGGGGGCATCAAGAGGGGCAAGGAACTGGAGGCCCGGACAATCCGCCCCATATCCGCTGTGGAATGGACATCGGCCCGGCCCCACCAATGGGCCTCTCCACTGTCCCGGGCAAAGGCGCCAATGGCAAAGTCACAGGGGTTGGCCGCATAGGCGGCATAATCAAAGGGAATGCCGCCGCCTGCCTGGCAGGCATCTTCGTAAATATAGCGGGCGTTAAAATAACCGTCGCCGTGGAGGAAATGGTCAAGACCGCCGAAATTCGGGTCGCTGGCCATTTGCACAAACGAGGCCCGCAAGCGGGGTCGATCGTCTGACAAGAGGCAGGAAGCAATGGTGCCGCCGGCGGATACCGCTGCAATAAAGGGGAGCCGCAGCCCTGCTTCCATTAAGGCGCTGACCATGCCGGCACTGTAGGCCGCACGCATGCCGCCCCCTTCCAGGATTAAAGCCACATCATTAAATTCAAACATAAGCGCCCTCCTTCTATGCTATAATCATACCAAAAGTCCCCGTTTTTTACACATCTTAGGCGTAAAAGGGGCAAATAAAAAAGACCTGTCGCGGGGGAGCGAGCAGGTCAGGAAGAGGGGGGCAAATTAGGGGGTGCGAATCACCAAGGGCATAAGAAAAATTATTGGAACCTATAAGCTTTAACATGTATAGAGTACACCCTCTTGCAGATAAAGTCAAGGGATTTCGTGAAAATTATTTCAAACTGATGATGGCCTCCCAGGGGCCGTCGCTAGAGGAAAACAAGGAAAGGTGGCCCCTATGACCCTATTGATTGTTGGCGATTCCAATACCTTCGGCTACCGGCCCGGCGGTGGCCGCTACCTGCCGGGAGACCGGTGGACCGACCAGGTCAAGCAGGCCCTACCGGCGGAAAGGGTGCGGGTGGAAGGACAAAACGGACGGGTATTTTTCGGCCGCTTGTGCGGCCTTCAAGGGCTGGCCGACGGGAGCAGCGTTTTGAGGCGAACGTATGCGGCCCTGCAGCCGGAGACGGTCCTCGTGCAATTGGGCACGAACGACCTCTTGTATGGGGTTGGGGTGACGGTCTTGGCCGATGCCATGGCGGCCTTCCTGGCGCCCCTGGCAGAGCAGACCCGGGTCATCGTCCTCCTGCCCCATGCGGTAGACCCCTTGGCAGGTGACCTGGCCTTCGGGCCGCCCTGGATGGTCCATGCCTGTCGCGCCCTGGCTGACCAGCTGCGGGCCAGGGAAGACCTGGCCCGGGTCCGCTGGGTGGAGGTCTCAGATACCGGCATAGACCCTTTTGACGGCCTGCACTTGTCCCTTGACGGCCACCGGGAAACGGCCCGGAAGGTATTGGAGGCGATGGATGTCCATGGATAAAGACTTCTCTATAACCCCGGCAGAAGTGGTCGGCGGAAGCGAGCAAGCGGATGCGGCAAGTCAACTGGCAGACCTGCCGGCGGGGGCGCCGATTTTGGTCAGCGCCTGCCTGTTGGGCCAGCCCTGCCGATACGATGGCCGGGCCAAGACCTACCCCGGCGTTCAAGCCTTGGCCCGGCGCTATGTCCTCTACCCGATTTGCCCCGAAGTTGCCGGCGGCCTTTCCACGCCACGGCCGCCGGCAGAGCGACAGGGCGAGGCCGTCCGCACCGCCGACGGACAGGACCTAACCGCCGCTTACCGGCAAGGCGCCGCCTGCGCCGTGGCCATGGCAGCGGCCCACCACATTCGCCTGGCCATTTTAAAGGCCAAAAGCCCCTCCTGCGGCAGCGGTCAAATTTATGACGGCAGCTTCAGTCGCAGCTTGATCCCCGGGCAGGGGGTCGCCGCTGAAGCCCTACAAGCGGCCGGCGTCTTGGTGCTGAGCGAGCAGGACCTTCCCATGGCAGGACCGGATCCCTCCGACAAAGACTAGCCGCCCTTAACCCAATAAAAATACCCTTTCAGGACGCAACCGGTGCGCCCCGAAAGGGTATTTTTTGCTGCAAAAATTTAGTCAATAAAGACTTACTCAATAATGGTCCGGCCACCCATATAGGGGATGAGGGCTTCCGGAATTTCAATTTTGCCGTCAGCGGTTTGGTAATTTTCCATAATCGCAGCGACGGTCCGGCCCACTGCCAGTCCGGACCCGTTCAGGGTGTGGACAAAGCGCACCTTTCCATCGGCATCGCGGAAGCGGAGGTTGGCTCGGCGGGATTGGAAATCCAGGAAGTTGGAGCAGGAAGAAATCTCCCGGTAATTGTCATAAGACGGCAGCCAGACTTCCAAGTCGTAGGTCTTAGCGCTGGAAAAACCAATGTCGCCGGCTGCCAGGGTGATGACCCGGTAGGGCAGGCCCAGGGCCTGCAAGAGGTCTTCCGCATCCTTGGTCAAACTTTCCAGTTCTTCCCAGCTGTGGTCCGGATGGGCCAGCTTGACCATTTCCACCTTGTGGAACTGGTGCTGGCGGATAATGCCCCGGGTATCCCGGCCGGCCGACCCGGCCTCAGACCGGAAGCAGGGGCTGAAGGCGCAGTATTTCACCGGTAAGTCCTTCTCCGCTAAAATCTCATCGCGATGGTAGTTTGTGACCGGGACTTCGGCGGTGGGAATCAGGTAATAGTCCGTATTCTCCAGGTGAAACATGTCCTCGGCAAACTTGGGCAGCTGGCCGGTGCCAAAATCAGAAGTGCTGTTGGTCATATAGGGGGGGATCAATTCGGTGTAGCCGTGTTTTTCTGTGTGGAAATCCAAGAAAAAGGCAATCACCGCCCGTTCCAAGCGGGCGCCCAGTTTTTTATAGAAGGTAAAGCGGCTGCCGGTGACCTTGGCACCACGCTCAAAATCCAGAAGGTCCAGAGATTCGCCCAAATCCCAGTGGGCCTTCGGCGTGAAGGCAAAATCTCTCGGCGTGCCCACGGTGCGTTCTACGCGAAAATCATCTTCGCCGCCATCGGGAATGTCTGCCGCCGGAATGTTCGGCACCCCGGCACGGAAAGCGTCCAGTTCCTCAGCAATCCGGCGGTGGTCTGCTTCAATGTTGTCAATTTTTTCTTTGACCGCGTTGACCTCAGCCATCAGGGCCTCGGCATCTTCACCCTTGCGCTTGGCCTGGCCGATGGCCTTGCTCTTTTCATTGCGCTGTTGCTGGAGGGATTCAATTTCAACGGTCAGTTCACGGTAGCGACGGTCTGCGTCCAAAAAGGGCGTCATGTCCAGGCTATCGCCGCGGCGGCGGACACCTTCCACGACAGCATCAGGGTTTTGGCGCATCAGTTTTAGATCTAACATAGGGGTCTCCTTTCATCATCAGACAAGCATCTGATCGGTCAATGGGGTTAAAAGCGTTTGCGGTAAATGAATGTATTCAGGTTGGCGCATGCCGCTCAGGGCCGTGATTTTTTCCAATAAATCCGCCTTAGGCGGCTTGTCCAACATAATCCACATAAGGGCAATGTCCCGGGCCTCTTCTTTTTGGCCCAGTACCATGCCGCCGATGTTCACCTGCCTGGCGCCCAGCAGGGTGCCCACCTGGCCGACCATCCCGGGCCGGTTGGCGTGGGGGACCAGGAGCAGGTGCTCCGTCGGTTCGGCGGTAAAACGGAATTGGTCCAGCCGGGTCAGCTGGAGGGCATTGTGCCGCAGGCTGCCGCCCACTTCCAAGATGCCCCGTAAGCTGCCGGCCGTTGCAGAAAGGCCGTCAATGCGCGCTGACTCAGCCTGCCAGACGAGTTTGATGCCTGCTTCCTGGGCCCAGATGCGGGCTGAAATCCGGTTGACCCGGTCATCGCCCAAGCCGTGGGCAAGTCCCTCCAGAAAAGCGGACCAGATCGCCATTTCATTGAGCCTTGGCGCCTCCCGTCCAGCGGTCAGGTCCACCTGCTTCGGCCGGTGGCCCAGCCGGGCGCCCAGCATTTGCCCTAAAAGGGTTGCCAGCCGGAGCCAGGGCGCGTGCAAGCGCCGTTCCGCCAAGCGTAAGTGGGGGACATTGATGGTTGAATCCACCGCCTGCCCGCGCAAGGCATGGATTAAATCCCGGGCCATCTCCCGTTCAATGCTCCGCCGCGCCTCCAGGGTATTGCCGGCAGCCCCCACACTGGCAGCATCGCCAATGTAGTGGGCCAGGACCTCCTGCATGGCCTCATAGCCCGGCGGCAAGTCGATAATGAACCGCTTTAAGTAGCCCCAGTCCAGGGCCCGGACCAGCTCATTCATCCGCAGGACCTGGGGATCGCCAATGTGGATTAAAATGGCATTTTCCCGCAGCAGCTGAATTTCATCCTTGCCAAACCGGCCTTCACCAGCGGCCCGCGTCTGTAAATTCACTAAAATATCCACGCTGACCAAGAGGTCAATGGTCGGTAAAATTTCCGCCTGGTAGAGTTCCGCCTGGACCCGGCTGCTCTCCTCAGCGCTAAAGACCACCTGCAAGCCAAAGGCCTGGGCCCGCCGGGCCACCTCTTTGGCCGCCGGACCGACCCCTAAGATGCCCAGCCGCTTGCCTGCCAACTCCACCGGCTCATAATCGCTTTCGCGGGCAGCCTCTAAAAGCTTCATTAAAATAAAATCCGCCTGGCTGGCCGATTCGCCCCGCAACGGCTCCAAAACCAAAATGCCCGCCGCCGTTGCCTGGGGGACATCCAAGAGCCGTTGGTCCCGGTTTAAAAGGCCAATCGCCGCCAATTTTCCCCGCGCCGCATAGAGCATCTCCGGCAATTCGCCGTCACCGCTTAACAAAAGCCCATCCGCCGTATGGCTCACCTCAGACCAGGGCAAGTCGATGTCAATTTGCCCCACATCCACCTGCTCCGCAGCCATCAACTCCATCGTTGAAGGCAAGAGGGGAATATTCGTTGCAATGTACAAGTCGGCATCTCCTTTCCGAAATAGGTCCCAGCAAGCCGGCACCGGGTCAGCAGCCTTCCATAAAAAAATTCCGCCCCATAAAGGGACGGAATCATCCGCGGTACCACCCGAATTGCAGCCAAGCTGCCACTTTATGCGCATAACGGCCGCCTGCCGGGACTTTTCAGCCCACGCTCCGAGGTGGAAAGACCGCTTCCAACGCCGGTTTTCACCAACCACCGGCTCTCTGAGAGGGAAGTTAAGTCATAGTCTCATCACTGCGTATCAATCTCTAGTAATAGGTTCATTGTAGAAAGAAACGACCAATTTGTCAATCACAGAAGTGGATTTTCCGGCCTGTCAGCAGAAAGCGCGACCGCTTCCGGCTTGTGGTCTATCCGGAAAGCGGCTCCCTGTCGCTTCTTTAAAATGCTATTGGTGACCGTTAACAGTAATTGCTGGAGCTGGTGGGGCAGCGGCAATTGTTCAAAACTGAGCACCATTTTGTCAGGGGCTAGATCATCTAAGGGAAAGT
The DNA here is from genome assembly GCF_900101835.1 of Peptococcus niger. NCBI lineage: Bacteria > Bacillati > Bacillota > Clostridia > Eubacteriales > Peptococcaceae > Peptococcus > Peptococcus niger. The sequence continues at coordinate 7,535 of NZ_FNAF01000008.1, read as the reverse complement.
CTGTGATGAAGAGCTCATATGATGAAGCCTTTATGGCCTCCAGATCCACCAGGTAAGCGTCATAGGTATCCACTTGTAGCAGGTTGGGGTTGAGGGTGTTTAACAGGTCCGTTAAGCTCTCCGAATAGTTTTTATCATATTGGCTGATGACCAAGGCCCGGCAAGGCGGCCTACTCACGAGCAATTGAGACAAGAGCTTTGGCCAAAGCATGTAAATATTGTAGATCAAATAGGGCAACTTATTATGAAAAGTAGGAGCATACCGGGTCAAATGCTTATCCAGGCGTGTGTACAAATCCTTGTAAAGGGCAGGATTATAGGGCTGAATACGAGAGGCCATATTTATCGTATAATCAATAAAAAATCTTGCAGCATCAATATTTTGCGCTTTAAAGCGCATGTAAATAAAGAGCTTGTAGTAGAGCTCATCCGGGTCATCAATGGTAAGGTTATATTTTTCAGTCAGGTCAGCGATGAGATCTTTGAAGAACAAGTAGTGCACCTTGTAATTTTCCCGGGCCCAATCTCTGCCCTTTGGGTCTGTCAAAAAAGGCAGGTAGCCGTTGGCAATGAAACTGCCAAAAATTTGATACAAGGCATCCACAGGCTTCCCTGCTGTTAATGGCAAATATTTTTCCAGGATCTCTTGGACGACCGGCCTTCCGGCCATTTTTTTAAAAAGATCATGCAGGAAGGGCTGGGGGTGAAGACCTGGAATTTCTTTCCCTTGCTGGAAACGGATTAGAGCGACAGCCGAGACGTATTTCAAAAAATTAAAATGGTTTGGGAAAGGCGCAAGCCTTATATCCTGTGCCAGACAACATATCAGGTGGTGGACATCTTCTTCCTCAACCAAGCCGCTAAAGGGCCAACGGCTTGTCGCATGTGACATTTCAATAAAAAAATTGGTGTAAAATGCCCGAATTTCCTCTTCCTGACCAGAAAAAGCCATTTCTTTATAAGAAAAATGTAGCTTGTAGCATGGTGAGAGGGCCTTATTCAGACACTGGACATTCCTGTAAATAGATGATTCGCTGGAGTGCATTTCTAAAGTCAAATCAAGCTTATCTTTATTTGGCGTCAAAAAACAAGACCACAAAATTTTCGCCACTAAGGTGTGGCATAAAAATTGCCGTTGTAAAGTCAAGACACTGAAATTTGGACAGAAGGTAACACAAACCATAGAGCCGATATTTTTAAAAGAGACAGACGCTGAAAACAGTTTTTAAGGGCTGCAAGGTAAGAGGCAAGCGTTTTTTTAGAGCACTGTAATATTTTCGCCAATTCGCCATAGGTCATCCATTCATTTTCATGGCGGTACAGGATCATCATCAGATCCATCATTTTTTGTTCTTGCTGGAGGAATAACAAGAGCTAGCGCCTCCCCGGTTATTAAGTGAGAAAAAAATAAAATATGTTTCAAAAAGAGTCTTAAATTAAAAAGAAAAAAAGTAAAGTATAGAATTGCAGTAGGAGTTAGCTATGGTTAATATATAACAAGGTAGATTAGATTTCAAGCTTCATTCATGTTTGAAATTAATGATTAGCTATAGGTAACAGAAAGAGGGGGCGTTCTGTTTGACATAAGAAACAAAGCTTAAAATGTTTGCCGGCTTTTTCCGCGGAAGATTGCCTTCCTCTCTTAGGAAAAAGCAAGGGGTAGAGGATCCGGTCGGAAAACAGAAGTCTGCCGGGTCGGCTGATACGGCCCCCCGTCCGTATCAGTCTCACTGCCCCGCTGCCTAGGGACAAAATAAAAGATGAGGAGAAAAAGATGAAGAAAACATTTAAAAAAATCGGCGCCGCTCTTTTGGTGGCTGCCTTCTTGGCGGTTAATCTCGTGCCCGCCATGGGTGCCTTTGCTGCAGACCAGGAAAAAGGTTCTATTACCGTAAACAATACGGTGAAAGATAAAGTCTATAATATTTATAAGGTCTTTGACTTGACCTATTCCGGGGATAAGGTGTCTTATACGATTGCCTCTGAGTGGGAGGATTTCTTTAAAGGAGCCGGTGCAAAGTATATTAGTGACACCAATACCGGCAATAGCCTTAACCCTATTATTGTTAAGGGGGTTGTCAAGTATATCAATATTACCGATGACAATGTAGCTGGATTTGCCCAAGATGCGCTGGCTTTTGCCGGCAGCAAGGAGCCGACCGCGTCGGCAACGGCAAGCGGAGAGAGCTATAAATTTACGGGCTTGAGCTTGGGCTACTACCTGGTTTATCCTCAAGGGGCGTCCCTTTTAAAAGATGGTGTTGCGTCAATCTCTTCCATTACCTCTGCTAAGCCGGATGGCACGGTTAATGTCAAATCCACCTACCCAACGGTTGAGAAAAAGGTGGATGAGGAAAGCTTTGATTACGGTCAGGAAGCGACTTATACCTTAATCAGTAAGGTGCCTGATACCACCGGTTACTCTGAATATACCTTTAAAATGACGGATGCCTTGAGTAAGGGGTTAACCTTAAAACCGGATAGCGTTACAGTGGAAATTGATGGTAAAAATATGACGAACGATTCGAACATTACTTGCAGCCCGGATGTAGCCAATGGCGAGCTGGTAATTGATTTTAAGATGTTGAACTTGCAGGACTTAAAAGGAAAGACCATTAAAGTTACTTATCACGCTGCCATCAACAAGGATGCTGTTATCGGTCAAGAGGGGAACTCCAACAAAGTAACCCTTCAATACAGCAATAACCCGAAAAACGGCAAGGAAACCGACACCACTACTGATGAGAAGAAAGTGTATACGGCAGCCATTACCATTGATAAGTATGACGGAAAAGATAAGAAAAAGTTGGCCGGCGCTGAATTTGTTCTGCGAGATGGCGCAGATACTACGGCAAAATACTATTGTCTAAAAGATGATAAAGTAACTTGGGTAGATAATTTAAGCGATGCAACTAAGGTGACCACAAATGAAAAGGGTCGTGCTGACTTTAAAGGTTTGAAAAACGGGACCTATTATCTGGAAGAAACCAAGGCGCCGGAAGGCTATAATATGTCAACCGATAAAGTTAAAGTGGAGGTTGATTATGCCAACCAAAACGCTGAGGCTTTTGTCAAAGCTCAAGTGGAGAACAATACCGGTAAGGAACTTCCCGGTACCGGTGGTATGGGGGCTAAGCTCTTCATCGTTATTGGTGGCGGTATTGGCCTTTTGGCAGCCGGTATGTATCGTCGCAGCCGTAAAATGAATGCCGGTAACCGGTAATCGGTTAATAGGAAAGGAAGTACGCCGCTGAAGGACCTTCGGCGGCGTCCGGCTTATGCAAAGAGAACGAACGGCACTGTTGTCCTTACTTTTAATGCTGGTGGGGCTCTTGATTTTGTGCTATCCGACCATCGGGTCCTTTATCAATGGCTTCACCCAGACCCGGGCGATTGTCAACTATTGCGGCCGGGTAGATGAATTGACTGCCACAGAAAAGGCTGCTCTTTGGCAAGCGGCGGAAAATTACAATGCCGCCCTCCGCCAAAATCCGGCTGCCTTTGACGAACCAAACCTGATTCCCGGCTATAAAGACTGCCTGGACCCGGAAAAAACGGGCATTATGGGCTATGTTGACATCCCAAAGTTGCGGCTCAAGCTGCCTATCTACCATGGGACCAGCGCGCCTGTTTTGCAAATTGGGGCAGGCCACCTGGCGGGCTCAGCTTTGCCCACCGGGGGGCTGGGCAACCATACGGTGATTTCCGCCCATAGCGGTCTGCCAACGGCACGCCTCTTTACCGACCTGCCCAAGCTAAAAAAAGGCGATGACTTCTGCCTTCATGTCTTGGACAAAAAACTTACTTACCGGGTGATTCAAATCCAAAAGGTCACCCCCAAGCATTCGGAAAGCTTGCGTTGCCAGCCCGGTAAAGACTACTGTACCCTCTTTACCTGCACCCCTTACGGGATCAATACCCATCGGCTTTTGGTCACCGGAGAACGGTTGCCCGACCAGGCCGCTGGCGTAAAGGATAAGAAGGCCGGCCTGGAGTGGCCGCCCTGGCTGACCGGCTATTTGAAGTTGGGTGCCGCCTTTGCGGCTTTGGCAGCCAATATTATTTTAATCATCAAGCAGGTCTACCTCTTGCATGGGCAAAAAAGAGGTGGGCTGCAACATGGGAAAGGAGGCTGCGGTGAAAAAACAGAATAAGCTTTTGTCGCATTCCCTGGGCATCTTGCTAATTCTAAGCCTGCTCTTGAGCTTAACCATTAGCCTGCCTGCCCTTGGTGCACTTCCTGATAAAGGTCCTGAAATTGCCGGTTCTTTTAAGAATATGACCTTTCAGCTTTATCAGGTTGCCGAAAAAGACCATACCGGCAACTGGAGAGCCTGCCAGCCTTTTCAAGCCTATAAGCTTAACTTTTCCCTAACGGACGATGAAGGCAAAAGGGAACTGGTCGAGGCCCTGGTGGGCTACATCCGCAGAGATGGTGTCAAGCCCTTGCAAACCCTTGTTTCAGATGCCAACGGCACCCTCTCTTTCGGAAAAACAGCTGACGGCCTATACTTGATTACCGGCGATGGCAGCAGTGACAGTGCCGGGCGTAAGCCCGTACCCATCATCATTGAATGGCCTGCCAAAGAAAGTCCTTCATCGCCGATAAGGCCCAAATATGAGATTCCCCAGTCTTCCGGTAAAAGCGATAACCTGGCCGTCCACGTGAAAAAAGTCTGGCAGGATCAGAATTCAGACCAAAGGCCCGCCAGCGTACAAGTACAATTGCTTAAAGATAAGACGGTCATAGACACCGTTACCCTAAATGCAGACAACAATTGGAAAAAAGACTGGTATGGTTTGGCCAGTGGTTATAACTACCATGTGGTAGAAAAAACCGTTCCGGAAGGCTATACCCTATCCATCAATCGGGAGGGCAATAGCTTTACTTTGACCAATAGCAAAGAGGCCCCACCCCAAAAACCGGTCCCCAAGGAACCGCCTGGGGATAAGCCTCCGGGTAATGACAAACCGCCGGTAGATAAGCCGCCGGAAAAGCCCTTGCCCAAGTTGCCTCCAAGCGGTGGGAAAATTCCTCAAACCGGTCAGCTCTGGTGGCCGGTGGGGCTTTTGGCCATTTTGGCTGTAGGCTTTTCCTTAAAAGGCTACCGGCTTAGCCGGCAAGGCAAACGGGACCGTTCATGAGGGGCGCCGGTAGATATACCCTCTTGGCCGCCCTCTGTCTCCTGGCCGCCTTGGGCCTAACCGCCTATAATTGCCACCAGGCTCAGACCGCCGGCACAGAAGCGGCCTTGCAACTGGAAAAACTCCATACAGCCATCAGAACCACACAGGCAGAAGAAAAACCGGCAGCAGGCGGAGAAAAATCAGACACCGTCACGGTAGACGGCCTGCCTTATATTGGCGAACTGGTCATTGAAGCCTATGGCATGCACCTCCCGGTCATGGCCGACTATGACTCAGAAAAGCTGCGCATGGCCCCCTGCCTGTATTCCGGCAAAAGCCCGGATGACCATATGGTTATCGTAGGGCATAACTATAACAGCCATTTCGGCCCACTGCTCAGCTTGGGCCCGGGCAGCCGGATTGATTTTATCGACAGCCGGGGCCGCCTGTACAACTACCGGGTGAACCGGAAAGAAACGCTGGCCGGTAATGATTTGCAGGGGCTTTTAAAGGATACTGAAGACCAACTTAGCCTGGTGACCTGCACCATGAGCGGCTATACCCGCTGCGTCCTTAGGTGTCAGGAAATCAGCCGCAGCAAGGACTAGGGTTTTATCACGCCAGGCAGACAGCGCCCCCCCCCTTGCGGAAGGCGCTGTCTTATTTTTTGAAGCGTCGGATAAAGAAAAGAGAAAAGCTGGCAAGCTCGGATTTTGCTGCAAAAGAAGGTGATATTTTATGAAAAAAATAAAGGCAGGGGCTAAAAAATCCCTTTCCTTACTGATTATCATTGGCCTCTTGCTGGCCTACCTGCCGGAGGGGCCGACCTTCGGCAAGGATACAGGAGTGACAGGTGATCCCATTCCTCTGGCCTTGAGCAAGCAAGAGATAAAAGATCCGGCGGCTGCACCCGCAAAAGCACCTGCAAAAGAGGGCAGACCGGAAGAACCGGCCACCGCTTCTGACAAAAAAGCAGGAACAAAAGACCGGGCCACCCTGCTCCGGCTGCAAAAGGCCCTCAAGGAAGAAGCCGACCGGACCTTTGACGGAGACGGAGACGCTTACTTTTCCGGTCTTTCCTTAAAGGCCAAATCCCCTAAGGGCCCGACCGGAAAAGTAAAAATCATCCAGGGGGACAAGGGCTACTTTGCCTTAGACCTAAAGGACCTGAAACTGGAAAAAACTGATCAGATTCGCCTGCAGCTTGACCCGTCCATTGAGCTGGTGACCAGCTACTACGGCAAAGAAAAACAAGCCGAGCTGACCGCCCTCCTGGACCATTTGGACAGCGACATATTGAGCGACAGTTCAGAAGCCCAGGAAGATGTGGATAAAGCCAAGGCAATAACCCCCGACTACGCTCTGGAAGAAGAGGGGCTGGCACTGGATAAAGAGTCAGCCGAAGAGGGCAAAGACGGGTTAAAAAGTTATGCTCTCAGCCCGGAAAAAGCAGACTTGGAAAGCGCCCGCCTGCTTTTTTACGCCAAGGCCCCGGTGGAGAACCCGCCGGTCAACCTACAGATTGACCGGGCAGGCAAGACCTATGCCCTCAGCCTTGAAGACGCATCTTCAGCTGACAAAAACCAGTCCCAAGCCGCAGATGCTGACCAAGACCCGGCTGATCCGGCCATGTCTGCTGAAGCAGAAAGGCCTGCTAAAGAAATCAATCCGGCAAAAGACCTCTCCGACCTCATTACCCCCACCGAAGGGGAAAACTCTGTCCTTTTTCGGTCAAGTCATGAACACGATGATTATTCATACGGGGACTATGGCCGAAGACAGCGTGTAGAGAAAGTTTGGAAAGACGGGAATGAGAAACACTACGGCGAATCGGTAACGGTAAAGGTGTATTTTTCTTGTTATATTAAAGGGAAAAAGGGTTCTGGAAGGATTAAAGATAAGTATTTAACGCAGATTACTTTATCGTCTAGGAACGGGTGGCAAAAAGAACTTCCTAATGAAGAAGACATCAAAGACAATTATGTGAGGCTCGTAGAAGACTATATTGGCTATGTGAAAAAAATTAAAGAAGTATCCAGTCTTTCCTATCGTCTTGAAGAAGTGCCGGTGGCGGGCTATACGTCTACTATTTCAGAAACTCGTTATGGCTTCACCATCACCAACACCAAGACGGAACCGGAGCCACCGCCTCAGCCAGAGCCTGAACCAAACCCACCGGCCCAAGGCACTCAGGTTAAAGATATTAAAAAAATGATTGACTACCTGGGAGATGGGGCAGCAAACCCAGATACCAAGGTAGCCGGTAAAGAAGATTACCGTCAGTACTTGGAGTTTACCGGTCAAGAACCCAAGCAAAAAGAAGAACCCGGCTATGACTTCCTCATTGCCGTCGATACCACGGCCTCTATGACCACTAGAGACTATTACAGCAAGATTACAGGCCGAGA